>CAZQTQ010000118.1:0-10715 GCA_964596025.1 uncultured Rickettsiales bacterium | reverse complement strand
GGAGGCGGGAGGCCGGCTCCTCGCGACCTCCGGGACTGCGGGGAAGGCCTTCTACGAGTCCATCGATCTCAAGCCCGAGCTGAGCGGGAGCCCCACCCAACCGACCGTCCTGGCCGCGTGGCCCGGGAGGCCACCTCCCCTCCTCGATGGCGCACCGCCTGGCGATGCAGGGGGCCCGTGGAAGGAAGTGGGCATTCAAGTCGGCGCCTCGCACGCACTCGTCCGCGGCTTTCACGTCAAACACTACGACGTGAGCGGCATCCACTTGGGCGGCAGCAGGGACAGTGTGGTCCAAGACTGCGTCGTCACCGACTGCAATCGGCACGGAATCTTCGCCTACTACGCGCCACGCTCGTCCATCCTCAACGCCGAGGTCGAAGGCTGCGAGGCACAAGGCATCTCCGTTCGCAGTTCGCCACAGACGGCAGTGATCGGGGGCTTCAGCCGGCGAAATGGCATCGATGGCTTGCTGCTGCTGCAGGAGAGCGATGAAGTCCTGGTCGCCGGCTTCGCCGCCAGCCACAACCGGCGGGGGTTGGCCTTGATTGAGGGAAGCGACCGGGTGAGGGTCTCGGGCTCGACCTTCGAAGGAAACCGCGAGGGCGACGTCGTCATCGAAGCGGGTTGCGACGCTTCGATCACCGACTCGGTCGCGGTCGAGATTCGACGCCCGCTGGCCCCGAGTCCCCAGAAATGAGGACGGCCGAGGCCGAATTGAGCCACAATTCCCCTATGCATCGCGCCGCCTCCCTCGGAACACTCCTTCTCGCCTTGTTGCTGGTGGTCGCCTGCGATCCAGCTGCAGGCATGCTCGGAGACGATGGGGAGGATGGAAACGGGGACGGTGGGGGAGGCGGCAACGGGGGCTCCGGCTGCACCGACGCGGACGGAGACGGCTACTGCGTCGACGTCGACTGCGAGGACACAGTGGCCAGCGTCCACCCCGGAGCGCTGGAGGTCTGCGACGGCTACGACAGCAACTGCGACGGGAACATCGGTGACGACGAGGCGGACACTGACGGGGACGGCTGGCCGATTTGCAGCGACTGCGACGAGACCCGGAAAGACGTCCATCCCGACGCAGAGGAGGTCTGTGACGGCATCGACACCGACTGCGATGGGGAGCTGATGAAGCTGGAAGACGTCGATGAGGATGGCGACCACTACTACGCCTGCACCGACTGCAACGATCAGGACAGTGAGATCCGCCCGGGGGCAGAGGAGGTCTGCGACGGCGTCGACAACAACTGCGACGGGGCACTCTTCTGGGACGATGAGGCAGGCAACGGCGAGAACAGCGACGACGACGGCGATGGCTGGGCGCCTTGCATGGGTGACTGCGACGACGACGACCCCATGAGCTACCCCTACTTCTACGAGCTCCTGACCGACGGCGCCGACAACGACTGCGACGGCCAAGGCGACAACTTCCCGGGCTTCGGACCGCTCACCGACACCGCCGAGGTCCTGCAGCAGACAGCCGAGATCCACTGCAACAGCCACTACGGGACCTTGGTCACTGAGGCCTTCGAGGACAATGGGGTCGGCGAGGTGCTGGCCTCGGAGTTGGCCAGCGGCCTCTCGCTGAGCGCCGATTCCGACTCCGCCGACCTCTACTTCGTCTACAGCGACAGCGCGGGCCTCCTCACCCCCTTTGAGGGCACCCAGTTCGCAGCCCCGCACGGTTCGATGGACGGGATCTGGATCGACTTTCCTTGGCCCCAGGACATGGTGGCCCTTGCGCTCGCAGGCGCCGTCCCCGCCCAGAGCGTCGACTACCAGGTCTACCTCTACTGGGGCGAAAAGGAACTGATCGGCGGCCCCTTCTTTGGCGCAGAGTTCCCCGCCGAGGAAGGCTGGAATTTCCGCGGCATCCTGAGCACCACCAACGTCGGCTTTGACCGGATGCTGCTGGTCTCCCCCAACCCAGGCGAGAACCTCTTCTTGGACAGCATTTACTTCTGTGACACCTCCGAGGTGTCTGGCCCCCTCGAAAAGGACCGGGATCAATGAGCCCTACCCGCTTCCACCCTGCTCTCCTTTGGCTCGCGCTCGCGACCCTGACCCTCCCCGCCCTCTCGGGCTGTCCTGGAGTCCAGCCCAATCCCGAACCCGCCCTCCCCATGTCGGAGCCGGGAGGCGACCCGGGGGACGGGGACACCGAGGGCGACGGGGCCGCGACAGAGGCCGCGCGGGCGGCGCGCCGCAAGCTGGCCGCGAGCCCAGACCACGCTGATGCGGATCTCCCTCCACCCGACCCCGATCAGGGGGCCTTCACCGTGGTCACCGACGAGCCGAAGAGCGATTTCGGCTTCGCAGCCGTGACCCTCGGGGGGGAGAACGTGACCGGCCGTTTCCGCCGCGTCATCGGCGGCCTGTACCTGGCCGGAAGCGACCTCAGTAAGACGACTGGCACCCTGTCCGTCGACCTGCGTGAGATCGACTCGGGCGATGTCGCGCGAGACGCACACCTCAGCCAGGCCTTCTTCGAGGTCCTCGACGTGGGATCGCCGCTCGGCCACCTGGAGATCAAGGCGATGCGGATCCAGAAGCCACAGCTTGCGCCGGGCGAGACGAGCGCGGTGGAGATCGCCTACGGATTGGGCTTGCCGCAGGGAGCGATCGAAGGCAGGGCCGGCGGCCATCTCCGGCGCTTGGACTCCGACGGATGGGAGCTGAAGCTCTCGGGCATCAAGATGTCAATCTCCGCCGTCGGCATGACCAAGCAGAACGACAAGCTGGCCCGTGCCTGGGGCGGGCCTTCCCTGGCGGACCTGATCGAGTTTCGCGGCACGATCCTCTTGATGTCGCGGCCGTCGAACTGATTCGCCAGAGGCTGTGGGCTCGGGTGAGTCCCCACCTCGGAAGATGCCCTATTTCGTAGGACGAAAGCCCTCGACGTGCTTGACCACGGCGTCGAGCTGCGTCGGACTTAGCACCTTGCCAAAGGCAGCCATCAACGGGGACTTGCCGACGGCAGCCCCGCCCTCGGAGATCACCTTCTTGATGGCGGCGGCATCCTTGCCCTTCCAGAAAGCCTCCGAGGAAAAGTCCGCCGGCTTCGGATCGAGCGAAGCGGACACTGCGCCGTCGCCCTTGCCCTGGGCCCCGTGGCAGGCCACGCAGTAGCTGGCGTAGGTCTTGGCACCCTCGTCGGCTGCAGGCTCGTCGGCGACGGCCAATCCGGCGACCAGCAGACCGAGAGTCAGGGTGCCGGTGGCAAGGGAGAGAGAGCGCATTGAGACCTCCTGAATCGTAGAACCGAGGGCATTGTGCCCGAGAGTAGTAGCCCTGTGCCATGATTTCCGTCATATGACTGCCTCGAGATGGAAGACGCGACTCATTGCCCTGGGCTTCGGTCTGGCGGTGGCGCTCGTCCTCCTCGAGGGAGGTGCCCGCTGGATCTACGCTCATCCCAGTCCGCCTCCCGAGGAGGATGCGCCATCACCCCCGGGCATGTACATCCACGACCAGGCCACGGGCTTCCGGCTCGCACCGAATTTCCACTATGAGGCCGAACAGTTCCAGACCAACGCTCTTGGCTTTCGGGACCGAGAGCGGGCATCCGGACCGAAGCCCGAAAAGACCATCCGGATCGCCGTCATCGGCGACTCCTTTACTGCCGGGGTCGCCGTCTCCGACCGCCAGCACTATTCGGCCCTCTTAGAACAAGCCATCGCCGACGTCGGAAAACGGGACGACAGCCCTCCGGTCGAGGTCTGGAATCTCGGCGTGCCGCACTTTGGAACCGAACAGTCCTTCGCCCAACTCAAACAGTGGTGGGATCGAATCCAGCCCGACCTCGTCGTTCTGGGCTTCTTCCAGGGCAACGACGCCTTCGACGACAGCCAAGGCCCCGGCTTCTACCGGGTGGTAGACGGCCAGATGGCCAAGTCTGGCTGGTCCCCCTGGCCAGGCAGCCCCTACAACGCACGCCGCAGCGAGCTCAACCGGCCCATCTTTGCCCACCACTTCCCCGGCGACTACGGGCTGCACCGCTTCTCCTATGCCTACCGGCTCATTCTGCGGATCATCTCCAGCGTGATCGCCGACGACTCGGAGACTTGGCCGTGGGGAATGGAGCCCTTTGACTACGAGGCCTTCGGCGCCGTTGCCTGGCTGTACCTCAATCCCCCGCCTCCCCCGATTCGAGGGGGCTGGGCCATCACCGAGGACGTCCTCAGCCAGCTGGCGCAGTTCACGGAAAGCAAAGATGCGCCGCTCCTCATCCTGTCCATCCCCTCCCGCATCAACGTCTACGACGCCGATCTGGATCGGGCCTTGGACGAAGGCTGGGAGATAGGCAGCCGATGGGGAGGAGGCAGCCGGAATGGAGGCAGAACCCTTGACCTAGGGATGCCCCGAAAGACACTGCGGCTCATCGCCGACCGCCATGGCCTTCGTGTGGTCCTCCTCGAGCAGTCGCTGCGTGCCCGGACGAGCGAGGAGCGCACCTACTACGAAGACGACAGCCACTGGACGACCGCCGGCCACCGAGAGGCGGCGATCGCCTTGATTGACGCCATCCAACAGACCGGCCGGATCGCGGGGCTGGACGCCGAGGCCGTGAAGAGGCGACTGCGGAGCCTGGTGCCAGCATCTTCCGTGGAAGATGTCTTCGAGGGGGGGTTCCGTCCGCCTCTGGGCGAGGACCGGCCCACCGGCGGGCTCTGGCTGCAAGGAAGCTGGCAGGAGACTCCCCGAGGCAACGGCGGCGCCAGCAAACCCAAGTGGGATCCTGAGGCCTTCCTCGCCTACGAGGAGCTAAGAGGTGACCCGCGGGGAGGTTCGGAGATCATCCCCCGTCTGGTCGACCCCCAAGTCCTCCTGGAGGTTCTACTGGACCCGCCCTCCGGCTGGACTGTGCTGGACGGCCCAAGCGCACGAATCACAGCGCTTCCGGCGCCCCGGGAAGAGGTAGTGGTCGCCCAGGCAGAGCTGGTGCTGCGCGATCCCTTCGGCGAGACCCACATCGTGCTCGTCATCGACGGGGCGGGGCAGCCGGAGATCGATCAGTGGCTGCGGAGCCTGGGCGACGGCGCCCTGGGCGCGAAGGTGCCCGACCACGTGCTGAGTTCGACCTCCCGCTTCGCCGTCCTGATCCCCAGTCAATCGGACCACCTGATGCAGCGCATCAACGTGTCGCGGCTCAACGAACTGGAGAGCGAGTTGGGCGCCAAAACCTCCGTCCCGCCCAGAAACGAGACCTTGATCGTCGGCATGGGGCTGTCCGAGGGGGGGCCGAGCCAATCGGTGCGGCAACACCTGGTCGACCCTGCCGACCTCGAGGCCGCCCTTCCGGACCCACCGAAGAACTGGGAGGTCTTCGACACCACTCCAATGTACCGGCCTCACAAGATCCGAGAGGCCGTGGTGGTTCCGCAGCCGGTCGAAGTGCTGTTTCGGAATGCCAATCTTCCCGGCCACCAGGGGGCGGCTCCATGGACGGCTCAGATCAAGCGCTGGTACCGCGGCCCCTCGGGCTCCTTCGCCCTTGTCGTCCAAGATACCGGCCAGAACGAGCTGCTCCTTCGGATGAGGGAAGCCCGGCTGGAGGAGGCCCGTCAGAACGAGGGCAATTCCCAGCAAGCGGGCCTGGGCGGGGGTAAGGCCGGCCACAACAAGAAGCTGAAATTCCGACGTTGGGAGGGCGCGGGAAGGGTCGGATTTCGCTCCTGCCGCGCGGAGCAGGGCCTGTGCAGGGTGGTGGTGCCACTGGTCTCAGACCGAGACCCCCAGCCCCCACTGGCGCGCTACAACGCGATCCTCATGGGACCGACAGGCGCTTCGGATGAAGCCTACGGGGAACTGATCTCTCAGATCCGTTTGGACGCCCTCCCGTAGCAGCCGGCACTCAGCCCCGCCCGATCAGCACCAATTCCGGCTCCGAGAGCCGAGCAGCGTTGGGGCTGTACGGGAAGCTACAGCTCCGGCAGATCGCCATCCCGGTGAAGTCCTCGCGCAAGGCCTGGGCCCGCATCTGCTCCATCCGTCCCCCCGTCCACCAGGCCTCCGTCAAGCTCTGGTGGACGACGTCCCCGGCCTTGAGGCGCTGCTGGGTGTCCACGCTGCAGGGCAAGAGCTTGCCGTCCCAGGAGACGGTTGGCGTCTTCCAATAGGCAGCACAGGTGGCGCGCTCGTTGGTCGACGGCGCGCCGTCTTCTCCATCCAAGCCGAGCCGGTCCAGGGCGTCTTGGTAGAGGGCCCGCCCCTCGCGAATCGCGTCCAATTCCTGGCTGTCGGCCCAGCGGAAGTGCAACCAGTGGCCGCTCTTGGTGGGCAGGCCATAGCCCTTGAGCCCGACGTCAAGCCCGTAGCTCTCCAGGTGGGCGGTCCAGAAGTCACGAAAGCGCACCGCATCGCCGGCAGTCGCGTGGGTAATCGTGTCCTGCAGGACGATGCGCAGCGCGCGCGGCGCCCGCTCGCTGACCTCGTAGAGGAGGTAGTTGATGTTGTCGAGTACCCGGTTCCACAGCGGGTTCTTGTGGTGGCTCAGGTAGGAGTCGTGGTCAAAGGCGTCGACCTCGAAGATCCAGGTGAAGGGCACAGTGCCGTTCTTCGCCGTAATTTTCGCGTAGTTGTGGTTGAGGAGCGCCGCGTTGGTTGGAATCTCAATGCGGTGGGCAAAGGGCTTGTCCTTCCAGGCGGAAGCCAAGTACTCCAGGATCTCCTCGACCTGCGGATGCAAGAGCGCTTCTCCCTGCCAGCTCAGCCGCAGCGCACCGTAGACAACACCGTTCTGCTGCGCATCCTCGACCGCCTTCTTGACGAGGCTCATGTCCATGAAGCCGCGGTTGAACTGGATGTAGCCCTTGTTCCGGAAGTCGTAGAAGCGGAAAGGATCCTCGTAGACGGAATCGAAAGGCTCGGACGAGTCCTTGGTGAGGGCACGGAAGCGCTCCTTGGGAACATCCTTCCACAGCGTCTCCAGGTCGAGGGTGTCGGACAGCTGAAGGGTCAGCACCGAATCCGCGAAGCGCGGCGTATCCACCGCCCGCGTCCGGTAGCGCTTCTTCAGCTCGTTGTAGGCCAGCCGGGATACCCCCCGGGCGATTCGAATGGCACTGTCGCTTCGTCGTCTCAAGTAGCAGTCCTGGATGCAGGGTGTCGTACAGTTCTTGACCTTCGTCCGGAGGCGCTCGATCTCCTCTCCGTTCCACATCTCCCGCAGGGTCTCTCTGCGGATGTCCCCAAACGAGCCGTTGAGAAAGTCGAGCTTGCCGTCGCACATGATCGCCGTGCCGTCGGCATTGATGTAGAGCTCCTTCCAACCGCTGTAACACTTGCCGTCCAAGGGTCGGAGCTCTTCACGGTAGTACTTCTTGATGTTCTCCAAGTCGCCAACGGTGTTGGCGAGACGAAAGTGCTCACCGGCCTCGTTCCTCTGGAAGCCGATAAGGAAGTCGACGAACTCGTCCAGTTCGTCGAGGCGATCGTCCCGGATCCACAGGTCTTCTACGTCGGGATCGATGCGATTGCCGTGACGGAAGAGGTTGAGAAACTGGATGCCTTGGACGCCCAGATCGTCCCGACACCAGAACAAGAAGTCCGGCAGATCGCTCAGGTTGAGCTTGTTGATGATGCAGTTGATGAGGATCTTCCGCAGCGGGTTGCCCGCCGCCGCGTCGGCCTCGCGCAGGTTCCAGTAGCCCTGAATCGCCTTGTCGAAGTTGCCCTCACCACGCCCGATGTCGTGCCAGGGGTTGGGCCCGTCGATGCTGATGTTGAAGTGGAGGCGGTTGTACGGAATCTGCGCAATGTCTTGGGCACGCTTGGTGCTAATCAGCGTGCCGTTCGTCGTCAGAGTGATGTAGAAATCCTTCTCGCAGGCATAACCGAGGATCTCTTCGAGGTCGGGGCGGACAAAGGGCTCCCCTCCAATGGGGTTGAAGCGCTTGACCCCCCAGAGGTAGGTCTGGTCGATGATGTCCTTGATTTCCCGCGTGCTGAGTTCTTGTCGTACGGGGTAGCAGGTCTTGCAAAAGCTGCAGGCGAGATTGCACTTCAAGGTCAAGTTAACGCTGACCCAGTCGGGACGACTCCAGCCCGTCCCCGCGCCGCGGGCGAGCCAGACCAGTCCGTCTTCGGCGTAGTCCCGCAGGGTGTGACTATCCAAGGCCATCGCAGGTCCAGGGTAGCCCGTGCCACAGACGGGCGCCATCGCTGTACGCGGGGGTGGCTGCTAGCCTGCAAGGATGCGGCAGCGGCTGCGACGGTCCCCAGAGCCACTCCATGGCCCCCCCATCCTGGCAGCCCTTCTCCTGGGGACTGCGCCGGCTCTCGGTGTCGCCGCTCCGAGCGCGAGCGGTCCCTGCTACGAGCCGGGCGCCGTACTCTCCGGAGGGGAGGCCTACAGTGTCTGGGGCTCGACCGACCGCTTCGAGATCTACACAGCCCCTTCCTCAACCGCTCCGACCGAAGCCCTGTCGCAGCTCGCCTTGGATCTCGAGGCGGTACTGGACCTAGAGACCGCCGCTCTCGGCTTCCGGGGGCCGCCCGGGATCGAAGACCACCGCCTCTTGGTTGCCGTCCTTCCCCTCACGGGGGGGGCCCGTGGCTTCACGGATCTGGGAGACTGCGGCAGTGAGGCCTTGCCCTACCTCGTGTTTGACGACTCCTCCTTGGGTCAGGGCGCCGACAGCCAGGCCTTGGCCGCCCACGAAGTCTTCCACGCAATCCAAGTGGGCTACGGACTGGAAGAGCTGTGGCAGTCCGAAACAAGCCCCAACCGGTGGTGGGTGGAGGCATCTGCGACCTATACCGCCCAGGTCGTCGTACCGGAAGCAGCCGAGACCCAACGCGACCGGGCCGAGCGCTGGGCTGTCTCGCCGTGGCGAAGCCTGGAGACGGCCGACAGTTCAGGCATGCAGTACGGCTCCTACCTGTTCCTCACCTCGCTCGACCAGGACACCGGGGGACCCGATTGGCACCACGCGCTCTGGGAGTCCATCGACGGAGAAGTGGACTACAGCCTCCCGGACAAGCTGGACAGCCTGCTCGCCGCCTCAGGAATGAGCCTTGTCGAGGCCCATGCGCGATTCCTTCAGCGGGCCTCGGTCATGGACTTCGACTTTCAGTCCGGCCTGCCCCAGCCTCGCACGCTCTTTGCGGACAGCGGGGGGAGCGAGGGGCTGACCGCGGTTCACGCCACGGATGCGCTCCCCCAAGACCAGGTGATCACTGCCGGAGAGCGGGGCGCACCGGAGTACCTAGGCGGGGCCTACCTGTGGTTCGAACCGGGAGGAGAGCCCGCTCCGGCCGGCTTGGCGGTGTCGCTGCAGTCGGAATCCGACGACCGCAGCCTGTGGTCGATGGGGGCCATCGCCGTAGATGGGGACGGCGTGAGCGAGGTGCTTCCCTTGGCCTTCGAGGAAGCTGTGCCGGAGGTTGCGGCGGAGATCACCGGTCTGGGGAGGGAGTGGGAGGCATTGGTGGTCTACGCAACGCCACACTTTGCCCCCGAATCGGGCGAGCCGTTGATCCAATACACCTCCTGGACGACGGCCGGCGCAGAGACACCGGGGCTGGGCACCCCCACGAGCGGACCTGGATGCGCCGGAAGCTGCGGTTTGGCAGAAGCAGCGGAGCGGAAAAACCGGGGTACTTGGCTCGGAGCGATGTTCTTCCTCCTCCTCTGGGCCCGCCGCCGCACCACAGGTCGCCCGAGGCTATACTGCGAGGCCATCTAGGGGGGCATTCGGCAGGGGCGGTGTACAGCCCGTCGCCTAGCCACCGTGCCCCCCGGACCGAGGGTCCCGACCGTGCGCGTCCTAGTGCTCCTTCACGGCATGCCTCCCCAAGCCGGCCAGGCCGTGGTCGGCACGGGGCTTCGGGCCTACGCCAACGGAGAAGGCCTGCGGTTGGCCGGGCACGAGATCTTCTACTGCACCCGGACCGAAGACCTGCCCGAAGGGCTGCGGGGCGACGCGGAAGCGCTGCGAGGCCCTCAGAAGGCAAAAGCTCGCCTGGGGCACCTCGCCCAGGCCGAGGGCGACAGCCTCCCTCGGGGCAAGGGATTGGATGCCTCCGGCTTGGCCCCAGCCGGAGGCCCGCTGGGTGCTCCTGGCAACCCGCTGTCCTTTACCGACGCCGGTGAATTGAAGGAGGTGGTCGACGCCGTCGCCCCAGACCTCGTCCTCCTCGAGGCGCCCGAGGAGGCCGAACGACTGCCAGATGGCTCCTTTGTCGTTGTTGTCGATCTCTTCGCGCCGCGCATCCTAGAGCAGCAGTTCCAGAGCGCAGGCGACGAGAGAGAAGCAGTTCGAGCGCTCAATGCCCTGCACCGGGGTGACTTTTTCCTCTTCTCCAACGAGCGGCAGCGCTACTACTTCCTGCCGCTCCTGGCATTGGCTGGCATCGACTGTACCGAGGAGGTTGGGGCCGTAGTCCCCATCTCCTGCCCTCCGTCGCTGCCGAAGATCACGACGCCCAAGCTCCCCGTCTTCGTCTCAGGTGGCGTTTTTTGGCCTTGGGCTGACCTCAGCCAGGGCCTCGCCAGTCTCTTGTCGATCCTCGACGAAGGCGAGGCAGGGAAGATTCATCTCTACGGCGGCGAATACGGGATTCGCTCGGATACGGTCTCCTACATCGATCCCCGCGACGCCCTTCCCAAGAAGAGCAAGAGATTGACCTTCAAGGGAATGGTCCCGATCGACACCTTGTGGGCCAACTACACCAAGGGCTCAGTTGCCTTCGATCTCATGGTGCCCAACCCG
>CAZQTQ010000117.1:0-10826 GCA_964596025.1 uncultured Rickettsiales bacterium | reverse complement strand
CTTCGGCTCCGCCGAAGCGTGCGGAGCCAAGTTCTGCCAAGCCTGCAGAGCGCCGGGCTCCGGCTGTGGTGCCGGCAGGGGTCGTTACCTCCATTGAGCGGCTTCCCGATCCGCGGGAAATCGGCGACAGCGCCACCGGTCGTGCCAACGGCGATTTTGCCCCCGAATTGAGCCACCGCGACCTGCTCTCGGGACGGCCCTACCGGCTCTCGGATCACCTTGGCCCTACGGCCTCTGAGTCCGGGCGTGCGCGCGCCGCCATTGTGGGCTTCACCGCCTCGTGGTGCGGACCCTGCCGTGCTTCTTATCCTCACCTGAAGGCGCTCAAGGAGCAGCACGGAGACGCATTGGAGATCGTTCTGGTTAGCACCGACGTCGACGCCGAGGGCAAGGCGAAAGAGGTGCAGCAGATGCGCACAGCGGGGCTCTCGGTGCCGCTGCTCGATGCCGATGACGACAGTCTTCGCGCCTGGATGGGTCGGCGCCGAAACGTTCCGCACTTCTACATTCTCAACACCATCGGGGAAGTTCTGGTGCAAGACCGCGGCTTCGGCAAGAAGGTGAAGAAAGTGCTTCCGGGGCAGGTGCGCTACGCGCTCAATCACCCGGAGTACGTTGTGCGCACGAAGAGGAAAGCGAGGCCGAAACCGGCTGCGGCTCCGTCCCGGAGTCCGGACGGTACCTGAGCTAGAGGTCCCCCCCCCCAGGGCTCCCCGCGAGGCGGGCCTCTACGGTGCGGCGTTGGTCTTCGTCCATCACCCACTTAACGCCGTCGGTCTCGACGCCGGCGTTTGCTAAAGAGGCTTCGGTCGCCGCGAGGAGGCTGAGCAGCGTCGTCTCTGGGTCCAGTTCAGGACCCGGAACGGGAGGCAGGTTTAGGGGTTTGGCCTCCGTCCCGTCTCCTTGGTCGCCCTTGGCCCACTTGATGGACTCGTCCGCCGCCTTCTGCTTCTTACGACGTCGCGCTGCGCTCAGGTCGACATCCAGGGCTTGCGGTTGCTGAATGCTGTCCTTGGTGCGTCCAAGTGCGGCGTCCTCGGGGTGTTCGGAGAGGGCGAGGTCTTCGAGTCGGTCGAGGGCGGAGCGAAGCTGACGTACGAGGTGGGTCGCGACGAGCCGCTGTATGGCGACAGCCCAAGGGAGCTGGCGGTTGAGGGCCCAGTCGAAGGCCACCTTCGGCAGGTGCAGAATGACCACCTCTTCGTTGGCGTTGACGTTCGCGGTGCGGACCTGGTCGTCCAGCAAGCCGGTCTGGCCGAAGAGAGCCCCTGGCGATAGTTCGGCGAGCCGTACGGTTCGGCCGTCTTCAAGCCGCTTGGTTACCGTGACCGAGCCCTGGTAGAGGAGGCAGGCGCTCTCCCCCTCTCCCCCTTCCCGAACCACCTGGGCCCCCTTGCGGTAGCGCATAGGGTCAAGGATCGTTGCCACCTCCTCGCGCTCCGAATCGGAGAGGTCAGTGAGTGAAGGAAAGTGCCGAAGTTCGTTCCCGCTGATGTTCATGACGCCCGCCCCGTGATTTTCTTCCAGAGCTGGGAGAAGACGTTGACCTGTCCCTTAGTGGGGCGAACGACTTCCTGCTCCACCAGGCGATTTACTTGGGCAAGCCGGCGCCCGACGGTGGAGGTCAAGCTCCTGAGGGCGGCGACGGCCGATGGTTCGCCCTCGGCCAGGAGTTCCCAGAGCGTGTTTCGTTCGAGACTGTAGGCCCAGACCTCCCCTTTGGCGGTGACCGTGGCCGATCGCGGCGCGGGGTCAACGAGGCTCATCTCCCCGAGGACGGCCCCTTCGCCGAGGGTGGCGAGGACGCGACCGGCCCTCGTAACTTCCACCTTTCCCTTCTCGATTACGAACATGCAGGTGCCCTCCTGTCCCATCTTCAGGAGGATTTGGCCGTTGGGGTAGCTGCTGTAGGAGGCCTTGTCGAGCAGGGCCTCGCGTTCGGGTTCGGTCAAATGATCCAGAAAGGTCGACTGACCGTTGCCTTGAGTTATCGGCATCGAGTTCTCCTCACGGGGCAGTCTAGCCTGGATCGGCCGGGTCCCCGTCTTCTCCCCTAGAGACACTGGACGAGGCGAAAACCAAGGGTCCCGCCGTCGTTGGTCTTGGGCTCAGTTCGTCGGCTGCACAGCCGAGCAAAGTTGGGGTGACTGTTCCAAGAGCCCCCTCGAAGCCAGCTGTGCTTGGGACGGTGCGGGACCTCCCCGAGGACCCACTCAGACACGCCGCCGGCCAAGTCGCAGACTCCATAGACGCTTCGGTCTTCGGGGACCGAACCGACCGGTCGGGGGGTGCTGCCTGCTGGTTCGCCCTCGGGACCGTTGGCAAAGGTGGCCTCCCAAGAGTCGCCCCAGGGATAGATCCGTCCGTCCACCCCACGGGCTGCCTTCTCCCACTGGTCGTGGGTCGGAAGGCGGATGTCTCGGCCGGTGATCCGGCCCCGCCACTGGGCATAAGCCTGCGCCGCCGGGAAGGGGACGCCGAGAGCGGGGAGGCGGTCCCGTTCCCCGGGCGCGTAGGCCTCGGGCCCTCCCCAACATCGAAAGCCGGCTGCTGTCCCCTCCGCGTCGAGCCAGAGGCGGAATTCGGCTTGGGTAACAGGCCGCTCGGCGATGGCGAAGTCTGGGACCTCGACTACGGCACGGGGCATCCCGTCGATAGCGACCGGATCGCCCCCCGAGACGTAGCAGCCGGCCGGAATGAAGACGAAGCCCGGCAGGAGCTGGTCCAGGGAAGGCAGCCGGACTTGGAGGCTGAGTTGGCGGGGCCGATCCGCCTGCACTGGCAGCCAAGTGCTGACATAGCCTTCCGCCTGGATGTTCAAGGCGTAGCTGCCGGGTTCGAGGGGGAGCTCGGCCAGCGCGCTTGAGCTGAGCTCCCGATGGCTGCCGGGCCGAAGGCTGCGGTCCCGCTCCTCGAGACGGTGCAGGGTGACGTGTGCTTCGGCCGGTTCGGTTGTGAGCAGCAGGGTGGAGGGCCCCTCCAAGAAGCGGCGCAGTACCCCGGTGTCGTACCGGAGGACCTGGCTCCTGTAGAAGCGCGCGGCGTCGACTTCGCCTCGGGCCTCACTCTCGTCCATCCGACGCATGTAGAGGTTGGCTAACGAGGTCCGTGCATCCTTGCGGTTGGGGTCGTGGTCGAGGGCCGCCTGCAGGAGGGAGACAGCCTCGTCGTAGGTGTCGTCACGGCGGCTCCGGAGCCCACGCCACACGCTCTCTTCGCGCCACAGGGCCCGGCGTTCCTCCACCGGGGCCCAGGGAGTGAGGTGGGAGGAGGAGGTGTGGAGGAGTTTCTCCTTCTCGCGGGCGTCTTCGGCGATGCGGGCGTAGGCCGCGCTCCGCTCGAGGCCGCGTTCGACAAAGTGGTTCGCATCTTCCCGGCGCCTTGAGCCCTCCAAATAGGCCTCGAGGGCTCGGGCCAGGGCCTTGCCGTCGCGGTGGCGGCGTCCGGGATCACGGTCCAGGCATTTCATGCACAGGGTCAAGAGTTCCAGTGGGGCCTCACGGAGCAGGGGCTGGTCTTCGATCTCCGCCACGGGGTCGTGCACGATGCACTCCAGCAACTCCCGCACGCTGGGGGCACGAAAGGGTCTACGGCCGACGAGGAACTCGTAGAGGATGATCCCGACGCTCCACACGTCCGAGGCACCGGTGATGGCTGGGATGTCGCCGCGGGCCTGTTCGGGGGCCATGTAGGCCGGCGTACCGGCGACAGTTCCGTCGATGGTGAGGTCCTCGTCGCCCTCGCTCCGCCAGGTGCTGACAGCATCCAGACCCCGGCTGCCCTCGCCGAGGACGCGGGCTACGCCCCAGTCCAAGAGCAGGACTTCGCCGTAGTCGCCCACCATGATGTTGGCGGGCTTGACGTCGCGGTGGATGACGCCACGGTCGTGGGCGTAGGCGAGAGCCTGGGCGACCCGGAGCAGGGTGACGACGAGGTGGGGGACGGTCCAACGCTCGATTTCCGAGGGGTCGCCGTCCTTGAGGCGGTCGAAAACGTCCTTGAGGCTGCGGCCGTCAATCCGCTTCATCGTGTAGTAGGCGCGGCCGTCCGGGAGTACGCCCAGATCGTGAACTGGGACGATGCCGGGGTGCGCCAACTGCCCGGTCACTTGCGCCTCGTGAGTGAAGCGGAGCAGCTCGATGTCACCGATCTCCGAGCCCCGACCGTGCATCTTTAGGGCGATGTCTCGGCCCAGGCGCTGATCGGTGGCGGTGACCACGATGCCGTTGGCGCCCTTACCGAGAGTCGGCCCCAGCTCGTAGCGGGTTCCTCGGAGCTTGCGATCGGCGGGCCGTCCTTCCTCGGCACGCTGCACTGCATCGACTTCATCGGTGTCGAGAATGCCGCTGGCCAGCAGGAAATCCGGGAAACTCTTGTCCTGTTTCTGCGCCCCCCATGCAGCGCTTGCGCTCAGCAAATCTTCGATCGTCAGAAGGCCTAGTTGCTGGGCCACTCGGGCGAAGTTGACAGCGTCAGGAGAGAGCACCGGGGGAGCATAGCGGGGTGGGCTCGACTCCACCACCGGGCGCCTAGCGGCCCAGGTTCAGGGAGAACCGAAGGTCTGAGAGAAAGCCGGCTTGAAGGGGTGGTGGGCCCCCGTCAGAGCCTCCGCCGAGCTCCTTCCACACGGCGCGGCAAAAGACGATGTAGAGGGGGCCGCTGCCCACGGCTGCTGCCGTCGCATCGACGATGTACTCGCCGTCGTCTTGGGCCACGCAGCGCAGGCCCGACCACGGGCCAGTGGCGGCCTGGTTGCTGTAGCGAATGATCTGTAGCTCTACGAAGTCGTCGGCGCTGCCCGCCTCCCAGAGGAAGCGGAGCTGGGTGAGATCCTGGAGGCTTCCGCCCGGAGTGGGAAGCTGCAGGCTGGGCGTCTGCGGTGCGACCAAGGCCCCAGTCCAGGTGGCAGCAGGCCAAGTGGACGATCCCGTGGCGACGACATCGGCCTGGGTGAAGGGGACGGTCTCATCCCGATCCACCCGGTAGAGTCCACTGCTCACCGTCAGGGCAAGGAGCGATTCCTGGGTGCCTCCATCGAAGTCGAGGCTGTCGCCCACGTCTGCTGTCGACGGGACGGTGTCCCAGGTGTCGGTCGAGGAAATGGGGGTGCATCCCTCCTCCTCGTCTGGCAGCAGGTCTGGATGGAGGGCGAAGCCTGGCTGCGGCCGGCCGTCTTCGCCGAGAAGGTCGGTGCCGGCGGGCTTGCTGCCCGATCCCCCGAAGCTTGCCCGTCCTACGAGGGAGTCTTCGGACTGGCTGGTCGAGGTCGCATCGGTCTGGGCCCTCAGCCAGGCGAGGCCCCAGGAGCCGTCTTCGGCCCAGCTGTCGTCGTCCCCAGACTCGGTGTCGTTGTCGTCGTCGCTGGACGCCCCGCCGCTGTCGTCGTCGTTGTCGTCGTCGTCGTCGTCCGAGCTCTGGCCCCCGGTGTCGTCGTCGTCGCTTTCTCCGGTCGTCATGGGTCCTGCTGTCTGATCGGGGAAGCCGCAAGCCTGCAGCTCCGGGAGGACCAGAAGGAGGGCAAGAAGGAGGGAAGAGGTCGCTAGGTGCTTCACTCCGGGATGCTAGCAAAGTGGTGGGCGACCCGTTCGATGGCTTCCCGCTGTTGGCGGTCGTCAAACTTGCTCATCGCGGCCAGGGCCTCCCAGCCTCGCCCCTTGCGCCGATAAAAGACGCGAAGGCCCCCGCTGTGCGCGGTACGGTGTCGTAGCTCGTAGAGGCCCACGGCCTTCTTTCCCCGCAGGCGTTTCCGGTCTCGCTGCCCACCGCTGAGGTTGAAGAGGCGAACCATCTCGCGGGCCCGCCGGAGGGCGTCGGCCCGGATTCCGAGCTCGAGTCGGGAGAAGCTGTCGAACTCGGTGTGTACGTGCATGTGTCCGATTGCGTCGGCCGAGCTGCCCTGTGCTTCGCGGCGGCTGTTCTCCAGCCGCTCGGCCGTGAGGCGGAGCGCTTCGAGGGCATCGTCGATGGACTCGAGGTGCTGATCGGGGTCGTCGGCCGCCGCGGTGGCCGCGAGTTCCACCCGAATGGCCGAGATCGTCGCCCCCACACCTCGGCCCGCACTGATACGAAGGCGGTTGTCCAAACGGTCGAGCTCCCGGCGAAGCTCCTCCACGCGCGGTCGCCGAACTGCGACCCGTAGCGGATCCGATGCGGTATCGATCCAGGCTGCAAGATTGCTCGCCCCGTCCTCGGTGGGCTTCTTCAGGTAGCCGGCGAGCCGGGGCAGGAGTGGGCCCAAGTCCTCCAGGGTGAGTCGCATTCCCTCTACGGCTCCCTTGGTGCTGGGCCCAGGGGGTGTTTCGCTTGGAGAGCGCGGCACTTCGGGGGGTCTTGCGTCTGGCGCAGAAGCAGCGCTCTCCACATCTGCCGCCCGTGAGAGCAGGGTCTGGAGGCGCCGGAGGCTTCCCGCTAGGGGGGCTCTGCGCAACTCGGGTGCGGCAGCCCGGAGTCCCTGGATCCGGGCCCACAGGGCGCTGGCGAAGCCCTCTCGATCGGGCCCAAGCAGCTTCTTGGAGACGAGCTGGTTCCACGCCGCCACCTGCCTTGACTTGCCGCTCGACTCCAGGGGGCTGTGCACGAGACCGTCGGCCTCGTCCAGATCGGCGAGAGCATCGGTCAGGGAATCTTGAAGGCCCAAGAAGGCAGCGGCCAAGACCTTTGGGTCTTCGCTGCGGAAGAGGAGCCACGTCAGGGGCCCAGGCATGATGGGGAGATCGGGGCAGCAATCGAGGAGTACCTGGAGGGCCTTCCGCTGCGACTTGAGGTCGGGATGGCCGAGGGTCTCTACGACCGCCAAGGACCAGCCCACCGTCGCTCCCGTCGACAGCCCCCCCTCCCGGAGGCCGCGGCGAAACCAGCGTACCCGGGAGCTATCACCGAGAGACTCCGCGACGTGCGCCCCCATAAGCGAGACAGACAAGGACTCCCAGTGGTCGTGTTCCTTACGCAGCGACCGAAGAAGGTCTTCGCCCCAGCTGGCGGGTGCCCGGCCAACGAGCGCTGCTCCTTCGTCCAGCCCGCGGCTGTATCGAAGGTCATTCCAGAGCATGCGGACGGCCAGTTCCTCGGGTGCGAGGTCGAGCGCGCGGGTCGCTAGTGCTTCGGCTTCGGCGCCTTCCTCCCGCCGGAGTTGGCGCATCACGATGTGACCCCAGACCCGACCCAGGCCACCGCCCATGGTCGTCCGGTGTACTGGCGGCAGGACGGCGAGCAGGGCTGCTTCCATTTCCCGAGGATCTTCACCGTCGAGATCCCTCCGCCAGAGGTCGATCAAGGCCGAACGGTATGCGATCTGGGCCAGCACGCGTGCGGCGTCCGACCGACGGAGGGCTTGATGCAAATAGAGGGAGTCTTGGCGTGAAGTGATGTTCAGCTTTCGGAGGTACCGGATTTGGTGGTTCAGGAGCCAGCGAGAGGTCACAATCCCTTCGGGCTGGACTCCGGCGCGGTCCATGAAGTTGCGCTCTGCCTCAGTGCCCCACTGGATGACGCGCTCGAGCAGTTGAGCCGGCAGGCAGTTCGCGAGGACTTCGCGGGCGCCTCCCATGAGGTTGGGCTGGGGGACGTCGAGACTGTCCAAGGCGATGGCGAGTGCCGTGTAGACCGCATCGAGCCTGGCTTCGATTTGGGCGGTTCGGTCTTGCTGTAGCTCTTCGGGGGACCCGACGGCGGCGGTGAGCTTGGCCCAGGCGCGGTAGGCGACCAGCCAGGCGTGGCTTGAACGGAGGATGGAACGCTCAAATGCGAGGGCTTCGTCCTCTCCGCACGACTGGGCTGCGGCGTCGATTTCCTCCCACAGGGTTTCCCAGGAGGTTTCGCTGAGGCGTGCCCGCTGCCGTTGCCAAGGATCTACCTCTGGGTTGCTGATGGTCTCGCTCGGGTCCAATCCTCTGGGGCGATGGGTCCGTTGTGCGGTGTCGAGGACGCCGCGAAGGAGCACCAGGGCGAGGACGCCAGTGACCTCGGGCTCCATGTGGGTGTCGACCGCGAACTTGTAGACACGGACGAAGGGGCAGGCTTCGTCCTCGGGGTGAACTCGTCCGCTCTCTGTCAGCACTGCAGCGACCAAGGCGGAGCGGGAGGCGGGGGTCGGGAAACTCGCCAATGGCGCAGCGCTCAACGTGTGGCAGAGCTCCGGGTGAATCACTCCTTCCGGATCGAGGAAGGCAGGGGACGGATCGGAGAGGGCCGGCTCCAAGTCGAAGCCCTGCCGGGTCGCCAGGGAGCGAAAGCGGCCCAAGCGGAGGCGGTCTGGGGTCCAGGGCTCGAGCACGACTGGGAGGGTATCATCGAGCGCCGTGCTTCTTCGCCCTCTCGACCTGCTGGTCATCCTTGGCTACTTCGTTTTGGCGCTGGCTGTGGGGCTTCTTGCCTCCCGCAAGGCAGGCGAGGGCAGCGAGAGCTACTTCCTCGCCGGGCGCGACCTTCCGGGATGGTTGGTCGGCGTCTCGATGGTCGCCACCACCTTCGCCGCCGACACCCCGCTCGTTATCGCGGGGATGGTGGCGACCAAGGGCATCGCTGCCAACTGGTTCTGGTGGTCCATGGGCGTAGCCCACGTGGGGGTCGTGTTGTTCTGGGCTCCCCTCTGGCGACGAGCCCGGGTGGTAACCGACGCGGAGTTCGTCGAACTGCGCTACGGGGGGCGGGCTGGGCGCCACTTGCGGGTCTTCAAGGCGCTGTTCTTTGCCATCCTCTTCAACGGCATTGTCCTGGGCTGGGTGCTTCGTGCCATGCAGAAGATTGCCCAGCCCTTTGCTCGGTGGGAGCAGTGGCTTCCTAGCGGTGTCTACGACGGCCTCGCTAGCGTCTGGAACCCAAACACGGCCCTTGGGGGAGTCGACGAGGCGATCACGGTGGTGCTTCTGGTCGGATTGGCCACCACCTACTCGACGCTGGGCGGGCTGCGAGGCGTGGTCTGGACCGACCTCGCTCAGTTCGGCCTGGCTCTGCTGGGCTCTTTCGGTTTGGCCTGGGTGGTTGTTCACAACCTTGGAGCTCCCTGGACCTGGGAACCGCGACTGCAGGCTGCCGTCGGAGGCAGCGCCAGCCTCGACGAGGTGTTGGCCTTTGCGCCGCTGGACGGCGATCTGACGTACCTCAGCCTGAAGGCCTTTGCCGTCTACCTCTTCCTCCGCTGGTGGGCCCACCCCATGGCTGACGGCGGTGGTTACCTGGCCCAGCGAATGTCGGCGGCCCGTAGCCCCAAGGACGCTCAGGTTGCGGCCGGTACCTTCTTGTTTCTGCATTACGTGGTACGTCCGTGGCCCTGGGTCCTGGTCGGGTTGGCGGGCTTGATTTTCTTCCCGCCGGGGGCAGAGACGAGCCTCTTTGCCTCCGGAACTTGGGTCGCAGCCGATCGGGAGATGGCCTATCCGGTCTTGGCAGGAGAAGTGCTCCCGGCGGGGTTGCTGGGCGTGCTGCTTGCTTCCTTGCTCGCTGCGTTCATGTCGACCGTCGATACTCACCTGAACTGGGGAGTGTCCTACATCGCCCACGATCTGTGGAAGGGTCGTTTGCGGCCGCTGTGCTCAGAGCGCGAGGTCGTCCGAGTGGGGCGCATCGCCTCTGTGCTCTTTGCCGTACTCGCCCTCGGTGTGGCAGCCCACATCGACTCGGTCGAGAAGGCGTGGAAGGCCGTAGCGGCGGTCGGTGCCGGGTTGGGTCTTCCCGTCGTGCTGCGCTGGCTTTGGTGGCGGGTCAATGCCCAAGCGGAGTGGGCCGGGAGCCTGGCCTCGCTCGTCGTGGGTGGAGGCCTGATTCTGTGGGAGCCCGGTTGGGCCTACGAGATGAGCCTTGCGGCGGCAGTCGTTGCTGGGGCCGTCGCCGCCCTGTTGGCGATGTGGCTTGCTCCTCCTCCTGAAGAGGAAGTACTCGATCGCTTCTACCGGAGGGTTCGACCTCCAGGGTTGTGGGGGCCAGTGCGGGCGCGGCTGATAGCCCAAGCGGGTTCTGCCGCCGCCCCCGGCGAAGGCTCATCGCTCGCGGCCTTCGACGCGGAGGGGGAGGAGAGGCCTTTGGAGTTGTGGCGGCTCGCACTGGCTTGGTTCTGCGGCGCCGTTGCTCTCCTTTCGGCCATCTTCGTGCCCGGCCACCTGCTCCTGGGGCGCTGGGTCCTGGGGATTTCCTGTCTGCTTTTAAGCGGATTGGGGGGACTCGCTGCCCTGCGCTTGGCTGGGACAACGAGCCCCCCCTCTGGGAGGATCAAACATCGGGACGGCGACCGGACCTAGGTCCGGCCACACACAGGACCTAGCTGCAGCCGGTCGTGCCTCCGCAGTCCATGCACTTTAGGCACGACCCGTTCCTCACCATTTTCATTCCGCCGCAGGTGCCGCAGTTGTCGCCGGTGAAACCCTGAGCACGGGCGTCGGCGTAGACGCTGGTGGCGGGGGCCGCGCTGCTCGCGCCCCTACTTGCTCCGGCGCCTGCTGCAACTGCCTGCTCCTGGCCGTCTTTCTCGGCCCGAGAGACCGCAGCGACCGTCGGCAGGCTGCTGTAGCTCAGGTGGGCCGCCCGGCGGCTGAAGCCGCTTGAGCCATCGGCCGGCGCCTCGTCCACATCGACGGCGGGGAAGAGGAGGTTCTCCTGCATGACCTCCTCCTCATTCCACTCGGGGTCGTCGCGGTGGACCGCATCGTGGCGCAGGTCCTCCTCACTGATCTGAGCCAATTCGTTGCGTCCGAGGTAGGACACCGCCAGCTCCCGGAAGAGGTAGTCGATGACCGAGGTGGCCATCTTGATCCGGTCGTTGCCCATGACCAGCCCGTTGGGCTCGAAGCGGCTGAAGACGAAGAGGTCGACGTACTTCTCGAGCGGTACGCCGT
>CAZQTQ010000116.1:0-10838 GCA_964596025.1 uncultured Rickettsiales bacterium | reverse complement strand
AGGTTGCCCATGTCCAGGCGTAGAGAGCCGAACACTGGAATCCGCCCCCGCACGATTCGCTCGCCGTCGAGGATGTAGCCAAACTCCAGGGTGGAGTCCGGACCGATGTCCACCACTTCCAGGCGCGAAACCGCAAGGTGCGGCACGCTCCGGTACAGCTCGAGGCTGACCTCTTCGCTGTCCATCGGGCTGCTACCGTCAATGGATCGAACGGCTGAAGGGCGGTCGGCGGGACGTGAGAAACAGGCGCAGGCAAGGACTGAAGCAGCAAGAACGCCCCGCCCAGCCCATTGACAGAGCAGGTTCCGTCGCGTACCCCTGTGGCTCCTTGCCGAAGTGGCGGAACTGGTAGACGCGCTGGATTCAAAATCCAGTTCCCGCAAGGGAGTGTGGGTTCGAGCCCCACCTTCGGTACCAACCGCCCTTTGGTTCGTGTGTTCGTCGGACACGAAGGCCCAATTCCCTCCACGGTCCATGGTAGCGATCCTACGCCGTCCGGTCACTGTAGCCCTGGCGGTAGCCGCCAGCGTCCTCGGCCTAATCGAAACCCGCCTGCGAGGGACTGGGGTGCAGCCCTATGGCTGGGACGGGGCCGAATACATCGAGCACCTGGCTCGACTCGAGACCCTGCTCACCCTGCGAAGTTGGCGCAACTACACGCCGACTGGTTTCCTAGAGGCCCTGGACGGCGCCTTCCCTCCCGGCCTTCACCTCCTGTCGATGCCGGTTTCGGCACTCTTTGGGCACACCGCAGTTGGCGCAGCTCGATCCGGCTCCCTGTGGCTGCTCTTGCTCGCAGCGATCGTCGCGGGCTGCGCATGGCAGCTCGCGCGTGACCAGCGCGCAGTGGCCGCAGCCGGCGTGGCCGTCCTGCTGCTTCCGGCGGCTCACGCGTTCGCCACTCGCTACTACTACGACTTGCCAATGACCGCCGTGCTGTGGGGCATGGTGGCCCTCGCCATTTGGTCCGGGGACCGCTACCCCATCCGCGGTGGAATCGGAACGGGTCTCCTGTGGTTTCTCGCCTGCACCATCAAATGGTCGGCCATCCCCTTCGGGCCTCCAATGCTGCTCGGTGCAACACTCACGCCAACCGCACTGGAGTCTTACCGGCCCCTGCGACGCGGCCTCTTCCTCCTCGTTGCGGCGGCAACGACTGGAGCTTGCGTCGCCCTCTACCTGAGGGCGGCTGGAACCAGCTCCTCCCTTGCCGTGATGCTGGAACAAATGTGGGGTGGGCTTGGGGAGGCCTCCACAGGGGCTGCTGCGGACCCATCCGGAGTTCTGGCCTGGGTGCGTGAGCACGGGTCTCTTCTCGGAAACCGGCTCGGATCAGAGAAGGCACTCTGGTACCCCATCGCCCTTGGAACTGCCTTGTGGTCACCCCTCGGCGCAGCCTGGGTGGCGTTTCTGTCCCTTCCCTGGCTCGCTACC
This sequence comes from uncultured Rickettsiales bacterium, assembly GCA_964596025.1. Lineage (GTDB taxonomy): Bacteria > Myxococcota_A > UBA796 > UBA9615 > UBA9615 > CAZQTQ01. Next base: position 9,404 of record CAZQTQ010000116.1, on the reverse strand, counting down.
GGGCCGAAAGGGATCCTTCTCCTCCTCTGCACCGCAGTCGGCCAGTGGGTCTTCCTTGTCGCTTTTGTGCCAATCCTGGACGAACGCTTTCTCTTGACCATGGCCCCAGGCTTGGCCCTCAGCGCGGGGTTGGGTTGGGCTCGACTGCCCAAGCGCTTGGGTCATCGCGTCGCCGTTCTCGCCGTCCTCTCGGGCTTGGCCGTGGGGCTCGAATTTCACTTTGGACTGCCCGTCCGTCCCACCCACCCGACGACCCTAACCTTCCACTCGGGAAGTGCCCGACCGGAGGCTCGCCCCGGTCTGATTCCACCCGACGAAGCTCGCCGAACCGAGCAGATGGGTCACGCCGTCCCGCCCCTCTCGGTTCGGGGCCTCGGCCTGGCAGACTCCGTGGCCCAACGCGGGTGGGCAAGCCGTCGCACAGGACTGGACGCCGACCGCCAAGCTGAAGAGATCCTCTGGGCCACGCTCTCCAACTGCAGCGGCGATCTGATTCTCCTGGGCCCCTCACCGATCTGGCCAGACAAGGAGCGGGGAGTAGACAGCTTCTGGCTCCGAAGTCGCCAGATGGAGGCTTGGCTCCAGCACAGCCAACCCGACCGGACCCTTATCGAATCATGCTCGACTGCTCGGATCGCTGACCTCGCCATCACCGAGGTACTCCCCGGAAGGGAGCCCGACGCAAGCACTTGCATGGGCACCGGGCGCCAGTGGACGGTGCAGGCCCGGGTGCGAAAGCCGGGTGAAGACTCTGATCTCGCGATTTGGGCACCCAGAGGGGCGGCTGGCTGCAGAAAGTCCACTGCTACCGCTTCCGGGAATTCGCGCTAGATTCAGCGTCCGCCGTCGAGGCCCCGTAGGAGGTCCAACCCGGCGAGGCAGGAGGCCTCCAGTGCATTTGCGCCCGATTGTGCGCAGGCCTGGCGAATGTCCGCATCCAGACACGACAGAGCCCCGGCCACACCGAGTCCGTACCACTGCGCCTGACCGTGAGGATCGGGGTTCTGGGACAAAGCCTCGAACTCAACAGCGCACTGAAAGAGACCAACCTCCGGATCGAGGGCAGCAAAGCCCTCGTAGGCGGCCCTCCTTTGGCCGGCGGGCCAGCTCATGATCGACTCGCTCAGTCCTTCCAAAGCCCTGATGTCTTCGGGTCGCTGAGTGTCCACGCAGACCGCCGCCTCATACACGGGCTCGGCGGCCGGACAGAGCAAGTAGCGTTCGGGATGGTAGGGGCCGCCTGGCGGCGTACCAGCAGCGGCAAACTGGACCCCGACGGCCGCTCCTACTCCAAGAACTCCAACGGAGAAGCTGCGGGCAAAACGTCGAAGCGGTCCTCCATGCTCCCAGAGGAAGACGAAGAGGCCCGTAGCCGCAACGAGGGCCAAGGGATAGACGAGGGCACTCCGGCGTGGATCGAAGAAGTAGATCGGTCGAACCGGCAGCGAAGCCGGCCCGACCCCCATCGCTCCGAGCACTATGGGCACCCCAAAGGCGGCCCCAGCGATGACAACAGCCACGACGCGTACCGCGAAGCTCCCGCGCCAAGCGACGGGCACAAGGGCTAGGGGGAAGGAGATCCAGAGGATGCCCCGAAGGGTGGGTTCCAGGGCCCCCTGCCAGGGCAGGGCCCACCCCGCGGCGGGAGTCCGGGGAGTGCCTAGGATGGGGAGGGCCCCGAGGCTGCCCTCTACGATGCTCGGCCACAAATCGGGCCGGGCAAGGACGGCTTGGAGCGTCATCCTGACCTCGCGGCCACCAATGGGACCCTCCACAGACTCCGGAGGACCAAGACCCAGGGCAAAGGGGAGAAAGGCCAGTCCAAGACCAAGGCCGAGCGGCAGCAGCAACGAAAAGCGGCGGCGCCACAGCACCCAGAGGATGACTCCAGGTCCTAGGAGCAGAGTTGTAGCCAAGGCAGAAGGCCAAAAGGCCACGGAGAAGCCAAGGGCCCAACCGCAGAGCAACGCTAAGAGGTGGGGTTTGGACCGGAAGGCCGGCCCAGAATCCTGCGGCGGCCCGTCCAGCCCGACCTGCCTTGCCAGGCGGAGGAAGGACCAGATCGCCAGAAGACTCAAGATCGCCGCCTCGACGTAGTTTCCCCGGGCCATGGTGCCGAAGCCCAGCCACGCTGGCGGGGCGGCCAACCCCGCAACCGCCAGCCCGAAGATCCCAGCCTTCGGGCCGAAGAGTTCTCGGGAGATTCCAGCCACGAGGAGAACCCCGGCCACGGCCCACAAAATTGCCATCAAGCGAAGGGTTAGAAACCCACCACCAAACACTGTAATTACAGGCACATATAGCATTGATAAAAAGAGGGTTCCGCCCCCACCCGGGCCACCAACACCGGTGTACCAGTAGCGGCTCAACGGGCCGAGCTCGAGGCCGGCCATCAGCTGCCGTCCAAGGCGGAGATTGAGGAACTCCTCCGGCTCGTTGAGTACCACGGCGTGGTTCCACGCCACTGCAGCACGCAAAGCAACCGCCATAAGGAGCAGGAGCCCACCCGCGACCAAGGCAGGTTGGCGCCTGAGGCGAGCCATCACCGCTGAGGGTTGCTGGCGCTCGTGCTCCATAGGCTGCACTCCCAGTGGCTATACTCGGCCAGATGCCCGCCCGGGTGCAACCAGTGCCCCCCCTGCACCAGGGGGTTCGCAGCCCCTGGAGGCCCCAGTGGGATCTCCTCGCGGTCTACCTGAGCTTTCTCGTCCTACATATTGGACTTCTTTTTGGGACCTTCGACGTCATTGATCTCGAGGAACTCGAGTACGGCAATGTGGCGGTGGCCCTCCTCGATGGCCACATCGACGCCTACGGAGACCTCCAAACCGCCCCAGAGGAGGGCGATCGCCTCTCGACCGGGGCAGGCCGCCGCCGCCGCACGGTCTGGAGCATGGAGCCACTGGTCCTCCCCTTCTTCGTCCTCTTTGGCCACAGCTTCCTTGCCCTGAAGCTCTGTACGCTGGCCCTGAGCGCCTTGTGGGCGGTGGCGTGGTTCACCGTGGCACGCCAGACCTTTCCCCATGCTGGACGCTTTCTCCCGTTTGTCCTCTTCGCCATTCCCCTGCCCCTGGTGCAGCGATCTGCGCTCTCAGCAACCTCGATCTTCGCGCACCTGGGCTCTTCAGCCTGGCACGGCGCTGCGCTCGCCTTCGTTCTCGCAGCAGCATCCCGCGCGGGCCGCCCACGTCTCGCCTTCGCTGCGGCGAGCGGACTCTGTACGGGGCTCGCCTTCAGTTGCAGCTTCTCAGTCGCACCGCTCACCCTCGGCGTCCTGCTGATTGTCCTCGTTGCGCTCCCCGGGTGGACCCGCCTCTCCTGGGCCGGTGGCCTCCTTCCCGGTGCCTTCGTCTTCACCACCCTCTTGGATCCGGATCGGGTGAACAAAGCCGAGGACTTCGTAGAGGCCCTCACGGGACTGCAGTCCGGCGGGCCCTTCCGCTCAGCCCCAGGCATCGACCACATCCTAGGGAGCCTGGAGACCGTCCTGGTCTACGGCGCAGGCTTCGGTCATGTCGTCGAAGACAGCCTGCGGGTCGTCTACGACGCTGAGAGCATGGGGTATAGCCTGGGCCTCGTTGCGATCGTAGTGCTCTGCACCATCTTCGGGAGGTCCAAGAGCCCTCCAACCTCGGCGAACGCCGCACCGGATGCGCCTCCCGAAACCCAGCCGCAAGACCAAGCGAACCAACGATGGGTCCTCGCGTCCTTTGTGCTGTCCTTTGCGAGCTTCGCAGCGGTCTTCTTCGGCACAGGATTTCGCCTGGACCCCACATTCTTCGACGGCCTACGCTACCTCCTGCCGCTCGCGCCGGTGCCCGCCCTTCTGCTGCTCTGGGCTGGGTCCCGCACGAACCGGCCTCTCTGTTGGGCTCTGGCACTCCTCGTCGGTGGGACGCACCTGATCGGAACCGCCAACTTCTTCCGCTCGGAGGTCTTCCCCGCCCCTTGGGAGTCCCTCACCGGCTCCGAACCTATCGTGATGCGGACCTGGCTTCGGGAGACTCTGCGACCCGATTCCATTGCCGAATCACGGTGGCCCCGCTGGGCGCGCTGGCAAGGCGTGAGTGATGCAAGGCGCCGCGTAAGTGAGTTCCATCGCCGCATGAACAACGGGGAGCCAGAGCCCCTGATGGCCCCACCCTCACCGACGGCCTTCCAAGGAGAGATGCTGGCGGAATACTGGAGGGGGCAGGGGCTAGGCTCTTTGCTTGAGACTCTGGAACAAGGCGCAGCCCTGACGGCGCCCACAGACCATCGGCAGCAAGAGAGGAGCTGGTTCTGGGAAGGGCTGGGCCTGGGAACCGCCTATGTCGGCTGTTCTAGCGAACTGCGAGCGCAGCTCTTGGAGCTTGCTTGGAGCCCACCGGAGCGCCACGCACTGTGGTACGGCTTTGGACGGGCGGACTTGTACTGCCGAAGCTGTTGGCAGCTCGCGGACGCCAGGGGGAAGACTGAGCCGAGGTCCTGCTGCCACGGGGAGGAGGGAACGGACTCCTGCCAGCTGGGCTACAAGGATGCCTGGCGTCTCGACTACGGCTCAGGCTACCGCTACTCGTGGACCCAAGTGATCCCGTTGGACCGTCACCGGATCTACTGAGCCACGGCAGCGCGGGCATCGATGCGGAACAGCCCGCAGTCCGACGCGAACGTAAGCCGGCCCTGTCCATCCACCGTGAGGTCACGCGTCTGCCCGCACAGCGCCCAAGACTCACGCCGGTGGGGGGGGTCGGCTTCGATGGACCACAAGCGCCCGCTGTAGGCAGCAGCGGCCCAGACGCGTCGCTGCACCGGGTCGTAGGTGATCGCCCGGATCCCAAAGGAAAGCGGAAGCCAGGCCTCTTGCACCAGCGTAAGGGGATCGAGGATTGCGATTCCGCCCTCCACGAAACGGGGCAACCATAGGCTTTCGCCATCCGCAGCAGGAACCGCAACCACGTCCCAGTTGAAGGGTCCGATGGTCCGGCGCCCAATGGGCTTTCCGCTGGGCCAGGCCCAAACGTGGAGATCCGGATCGGCCCAGAGGGAGACACCATAGCCGTGAGCCCACCGGCCTGAAAAAGCGCCGGCCTCCAGCCGAGTGGTCAAGGGGACGTCCCGGACTATCCTTCGCTCAGTCGGCCGGAACAAGAGCGCCCCAACTCGGTTCTCACAGCCGATGAGCACGTCTCCAGGTTGGGATGCAGGAGCTCCTGGCGGGACTGGAATCCAAGACGCCATCCAACAGTCCGCAATCGGCACATAGGGTGCTTGGCGCCGATTAACTTCGTCCGCCACGGTGAGGGACCGCGGAGGATGGTCTCCCGGAGCCGGTACCGTACGAGGCCCCATGCGACCTTCGATGGCCAGCATCACGAGATGCCCCTCGTCTACATAGGCCGCAGACGCAGCCCAGAGGGTGCCATCCGCCCCGGGGCCACCGAGTTCCTCAACGTGATCGACACCTCGCTCCGAGAGGTCCCAGCGGCGCCCTATGCCCGTCTCCGAAACGAACCCCACCTCTGTGCGGCAGCGATCGGTGTAGAAGATTCCGCCCCCCTGCGCTTCCGAAACCAGAGAAAACACGCACGAGGCATCTGCCAGTCGCTCCACCCCAACTGGCAAGGTGGTCGGCTGAGTCCACATGAAGACACTCAGGGCACGGGCGGCGCAGAACCCCCCCCACACGAGGATGGGCAACGCTCGACCGGCGAGCTCTCGAGGGTCGAGAAGGGTCACAAAGCTCCGCTTCGGAAAGCGCTGAGACCACAAACGCGGCCCCCAGCCCGCAGCCAAGAGTAAGAGCCCTGCAGAGGAGAGGCCGGAAGCAAGGGCTTGGTAGCCCGCAGCCGATGTCGCCGCAGACTGCACGACGACGACGAGCGCCAGGATCCAGGCCAGCGGAGCTAGATCGGACAGTGGATCTTCGCGGCGATGACGGGGCCGGGACAGCCAGGCGAGCCCACCCAAGGAACCGCCAGCAAGCAGCCACACCCCTCCAGAAGCCCAGGGCGAGCCGCCAAGATTCGCGAGCCACCATTCGGATACCTGAAATGCAGGATTTCGGTAGGTCGCGCCTTCCCACAGGCTCGTCACCCCGTAATAGGCCACAGCCACCGAGAACAGCGATACTGCAAGCCGACGAAGGTGGTTGGAGCGGGCCCACCAGCCTCCTGGGTCCTCGGCGGTTCCCAACCGGTAGCCTCGGGACTGAGCCACCACCCAGCTCAGGACGATGCCGCCGAGAAAGAGAGTGCGGTCCTCGGCCGCCCCGACTGCAACCAGTGCGCCGGCGGCGATCATCCCAAAGCTGACCCACACCATCTCGGGCAGACCGAACGGCCACCGAAGAAACCAGGGAAGAACCAGTCCCCACCAGCGTGCGGTCCCGATGAAGACAAAGATTGGGGCCAAGAGAAGGGGCAGTTCCCACCAGGCAACGACGCCTTCGCCAATCCGATCGATCCGTTGGGGGAACGACTCCAACCAGAGCAGAGCCTTGAGCAGGGCGCTCAGGGCATAGTGCTGCTGCAGTGAACCAAGGTCCGTCCAGAGCCCAAGGCAGGCCGCGCCGATACTGGGCGCAAGGGCCGCAAAGACGACTAGGAGTATGCCGCGCCGGAGCATTCGTGGAGTGTACTACCCGCCGTCGACCCCTGGTCTGGCTCGGCCAGCAACTACGGAGCTCCCAGGTCCACGCCCAATCTCCCGCCGAGACAGGAGAGAAACGCCAGGGCGAGGCCGCTTTGGAGTCCGAGCCCGAGGGCGTGTATCCCACCGGCCGCCGACAAGACAAGGGGAACGGAAACCACCATCGCTCCTACAAAGACCCGCCTCCGAACCGCGCAGGGGCTCCCCCAACTGAGTACCCAAAGAAGGCCACAGCCGAGTCCCGCTGCCAACGCGTCCACTCCTACTGCTCCTGCCGCAAGCCCAGACACCCCCACGGCAAGCAGGACTGGCGAAACAAGAGCCAAGAGGAAGACTGACGCGGCCTCTGGCTTTGGCTGGGAGCGCAGCGGTCCGAAGAGGAGGAGGATGCCCAGGAGTACGCCAGATAGGCAGAAGCCCTCGGCCCAAGCCTTGCTCTGGCGGTGAACCGACAGCGTGAGCGCGGCGATGGAACTAGCTGGCTGGGCTCCCTCCCAGGCGGAGGGGTCTCGGACCCAAGCGTCCATCCACGCCCCAAGCGACGGCCCGAAGTCGCGGCGGAGTTGCACGTGAATAGCACCCGCCACACCACCCGGTCCGACAAAGGGACGCAGCGCTTGGGGACGACCGAAGAGGAAGAGGTACTGCTCGGCGAGAGGCCCCTCATCGGGAAACTCCGCGCCGGGCACGCCCGAGACGGCGCGATGCAGTTCGGTCAAGACCGTTCGCAGACTCTGGGTAGCCAGAACGAACGGCAAGGAAGCCAGGTGGTCCTCCAGCCGGTGGAGGCTGCCCAGACCGGCGTCGCCCTGCAGCGTCGTCCCTTCCTCGGCCTCCAGTCGAAGCAGCAGTGGACCCGAGCCAAACTCACGCTCGGAATGCTGTAGCGCCTGTGCGACTTCGGAGTCGCCTACAAGGGCCCGAGCGGGGTCGAGACCAAAAGGCAGAAGCCAAACCAAGAGGAGACCGAGCGCCGCGCTGAGACCCAAGACGGCGAAGGTGCGGAGACCGCCTCCAAGACCCACCCAACGGAGAGAACCAGCCAACGCCGGGTCCTCAGGAGTGTGGAAACGGTGGGCCTGGTGCCCAGCAAAGGCAGTCAAGACCAGCCAGCTGGCGATCCAACCACCGAAAAGGGCGAGACGCAGATCGTCGATGGGGCCGGGCGCAGGCCATACCATCAGGGGCAGGCCTGCGAGGGCAAGCGTGACCCAGAATCCCCTCGTGACCCGCGAATGAGGGCGGCAGCAAAGCCACGCCCAGGCAGCCAGAACCACCAATGGAATGGCGAGAGCGCTGGTCGCATGGAGGGTGCCGCCCAGCCAGGACGACAAGCCCAACCCTGCGGCGCAACCGATGAGGGGTAGCCCAAGCAGGCCGAGGGTCTCGAGTAGAGGACGTCGACCGAACAGGCCAACAAGAAACACGAGGGCCCCAAAGGCGGCGAGGAACCACTTGAGGGACCCACGCGCCGCCGCCTCAACGGCATCCTGGACCAGCCCTTGGCTCAAAGGCAGCACGGCAATGCCAGTCCCCACGGAAAGGTCATCCAACGCACCTATCAGCGCGGGTCGGGCCGTGAGGAGGGGCGCCCCAGCTGCCAACTCAGCGGCCTCACGCCAGCTCTGCAGCCTAGGCCCGAGGTCCGGCCACTCGGCAACCAGCCCGTCCAATGCACTCCACGCGGCCCGGTCAGGGGGGCCCTCGGCCTCCCCGAGGGCCACGGCCATGCGCGCCTCACCAACTGCTGCCTGCACCGCAGCACCCACGTCCGTTCCGGCCAGGGGACCACTGTCCGCCGCGGACGAGGCCCGACGGAGAGCCCCCGCATCGACCCCCTCACGGCGCGGCCACACCACCACCCGGGCCAGCCTGCCATTGGACGAAAGCAGGGAACCGGCAACCAGAGGATGACCACGAAGCAAGGAGTCGACTGAGGCCCATGCGTCCGAACCGCTGGGTGCCGGTTCGAGCGGCCGCACCGCACCAAAGGCCCCACTGGCGCCTCCCGGCAGGCTCAGGCCCCAGACAGACTCCACGGCGGCAACCTCTGGAAGGGTCTGCAGCCGCCCATGGACGCTCTTGATCGCACTCACGCCGGCAGCATTCATCAGTCCGTTGGGGTGGTGGAGCAGCACGGTGAAGACCTCATCTCCACCGGTTTCCTCTCGCAGTTGCACTGCTGCTGTTGGAATCCCGTCCCCTACTTCCAGTCGAAAGCCGGCCCCTGGATCCGCCTTCAGCGTGATCAGACCGATCGCGAAGACCACGACCGCCAGGAGTGCCGAGCTCCGCAGAACCCAATGCCCACGCGGATCGCCTGCCCCACCGACCACCACGTCAGAAGTCGTAGCGGACACCAATTTCGAGTCGGTGGTTCTTTGCATAGGGGGCGAAGATTGTGTCTGCACCGGTAGAGAGGATGGCCAATCCTCCCACCGTGAGTTGGAGCCGGCTAGCCACCATCGCGCTGAACACACCCCGGATCAGGGAGTCGCCATGGAGATCGACGAAGCCCCGAATGTCCAAGGCCAACGAAGGGGTAAAGCCCAGATTCAGGTTGAAGTAGAAGGCGTGCTCGTAGGGATGTCGGATTTCCGGAGTGGCCTGAAAACCACTCTCGTGATCCGTTGGCAAGAGGCCCAGCTCCTCATTGGCCACCGTAATGACCTGACAGCCTCGCTCCCGGTTGCTCACGGTGTCGCCTTCGGCCGGAATCTCCAGGTCCAAGTTGTATTGAGCCCGGACGGCAAGGTCGACCGGGCCGAAGAGGT
>CAZQTQ010000115.1:0-10920 GCA_964596025.1 uncultured Rickettsiales bacterium | reverse complement strand
GCGAGGACGGGTCTCCTGGCCACGGCCCTACGCTCCAAGACTGGCCTCAGCTGGTACTTGGACTGGCTCTTGGATACCCCCATGATCTTCCGCCAGGGGGCCTCGGGTCTCATCGCGGCCCAGGGCACGTTTCGCCAGTGGATGGACCAGGGCATCGACGGCGTCCTTCCCGGCCCCGACGACTTCTTCCTTCACACGAGCCAGGTTTTCCCGGAGTTGCGCCTCAAGGGTTTCTTGGAGTTTCGCTGCATGGACAATGGGCCCCTGGACCAAGTGCTGGGTCTTGCCGCTCTGTGGAAGGGCATCTTCTACGACGATGCGGCCCTCGATGCAGCCGAGGACTTGGTTCGCGACCTCGGCTTTAGCAAGCGCGAACGGCTGTGGCGCTTGGGGACTGAGGAGGGACTTGGTGCATTGTGGCGAAGGAGGACCCTTGGGGCCTGGTTGGCCGACGTCCTTGAGATTGCCGAATCGGGTCTGCAGAACCAGGCCCCCGACGGTCCCGGGGAGGTCTGCTACCTGGCGGCGCTCGAAGAGCGGGTACACAGCGGTCGGAGCTATTCGGCAAAGGTCGCCGAACTCTGGGCCCAGCGCGGATCCGTGGCTGAGTTCTTGGACGCTGTGGCTTATCCGCCGGTGGACACCATCCCGCCCCTAGCTCCGGAGGCTATGGGTGCCTAGGAGCCGGAGTTCAGGGCGCGGACCCGCTCGAAGATCATCAGGCCGGCCGCCACCGAGACATTGAGGCTTCCTACGTCCGATCCTTCCGCAAGGGGGAGGGCAAGGATTCGATCGCAGCGACTGCGAATCGCCTCGCTGAGGCCGCGGTCTTCGCCGCCCAGAACCAAGGCCAGTGGCCCGCTGAAGTCGGCGCCGGTGTAGAGGTTCTCTCCCGCGGCCTCGGCCCCATAGATCCGAACTCCTCTACGCCGAAGGTTCGCCAGGGCACTCATCATCCCCTCGTGGACAACGGGCACCTCTTCGGCACCGCCCATGGCGATTCGTTGAACTGTGGGGCTGAGCCGGGCTCCCCGGCGGGTGGGAAGGACCAGGGCATCGACGCCGGCGCAGGCGGCTGTTCGGAGGATGGCGCCCAAGTTCTGTTCGTACTGCACCTGGTTGAGGAGGACGACAAAGGGATCCCTGCCCGCCGAATCGCTCTGTTCGAGGATCTCTTCGAGACTCCAAGACGGCAGCGGCTCCGCGAATCCAATGATGCCGTTGTGGATGCGGTTCTCAGCCACAGTGTCCAGTTCCGCCCTCGGGATCCGCTCCCAAGGGAGCTGGCGGTCCTCAGCAATGCGGCGGGCCTCTGCGAGCTTGGGACAGGGTTTGGCAGCCTCGTCGACCCACACCACCCGGACGCGCTTCGAGGCCCGCAGGGCACAGAGCACCACGTTGCGTCCCTCGAGTTGGTCGGGGTGGGGGGGCGTGGGGCGGTGGGGACGTGGGCCTTCCGGTCGCCTCCCTTGGCCGCGAGGGTGCCGGCTGCTCGTTCCGCGCCTCGGTTGCGAGTCCTTCCGGTGGCTCCTTCCAGAACCCTTGTCGGACCGCTTGCCGGAGCCTTTGCCTGCCACCGCTTCCCTTAGGACCCTAGAGAAGGTTGGCGGCCAACTCGGCCAGGTCGGAGCGCTCGCCCTTGGTCAGGGTGATGTGCCCGGCCAAACCCGTGTTGCGGAACTTCTCCACAACAAAGACCAGGCCGTTGCTCGTGGAGTCCACGTAGGGATTGTCGATCTGGTAGGGGTCGCCGGTCACCACGATCTTCGTCCCATCGCCGGCCCGCGTGATGATCGTCTTGATCTCGTGCGGGGTGAGGTTCTGAGCCTCGTCGATGATGAGGAACTGGTGGGGAATGGACCGGCCCCGGATGTAGGTAAGCGGTTCAATTTCCAGCAGACCCTGCTCGATGAGGTCGTGGTGGCCGCGGTTCTTCCCAGCGCGGTTTGCTCGGTGGGAGTCGAGGATGAACTCCACGTTGTCGTAGACCGGCTTCATCCAGGGGTTGAGCTTGTCCTCGACGTCGCCGGGCAAGAAGCCAATGTCTTTGCCTAGGGGGAAGATGGGGCGGGAGACCAGCAAGCGGTGGTAGGCCCGCTCGTCGGCTGCCTTGTGAAGCCCCGCGGCGATTGCGAGCAGCGTCTTGCCGGTGCCGGCCTTGCCCACCAGTGTGACAAGCTTGACCTCGTCGTCGAGGAGCAAGTCCAGGGCGAAGCACTGCTCCTTGTTCCGCGGGAAGATGCCCCAAACCCCCTCCTTGACCCGCCGAACCAGCTGGACCGCGCCTGGCTCCCTGCAAGCCCGCGCCAGGGCCGTCTGGTTGGCCCGATCCTGGTTTCGCAGCACCAAACACTCGTTGGGGGTGAAGTCGCCTTCGAGGTTCGCGACCCCGTTGCGGTAGAGGTTGTCGATCACTTCCGGATCGACGCTGATCTCTTCCTGACCGTCGTAGAGCTCTTCGACCTTGACCTTGCCGTGTTCGTAGTCCTCGGCGTGGATCTTCAGTGCGTTGGCCTTGATGCGTAGGTTGGTGTCCTTGGTGACGAGGATGACCCGGCCCGGGACCTTCGCGCGCTCGTTCAGGGAGCGGGCCACCGAAAGGATCAGGTTGTCGGCGAGGTGGCGCTCGTCGGCCCACGGCCAGTCGACCTGGCCGGCCTCGCAGAGGTCGATGCGTAGGCGTCCCCCGCCCTCGCTGAGCGTTACGCCCTGTGCCAGGTCGCCGTCGGGCTCGACCTGGGTGCGGAGCTCGTCCAAGTACCGGCTGAACTGCCGCGCATTGCGGCCCGTCTCAGTCAGGTCCTTCTTGAACCGGTCCACCTCTTCGATGACGGTGATGGGAATGACGACCTCGTGCTCCTCGAACTTGAAAAGCGCGTTGGGGTCGTAGAGTAGGACGTTGGAGTCGAGGACGTAGGCTTTTCGCTCAGCCGTGGGAGCGCTGTCGTTCACGATGGAGGGTCCGATGGGTGCAGAGGCAGGTGATGCCGAGGTGTATTCGGACGGGCCGGCTGGATTATAGAGATCCAAGGGGGCAGGTCAATGTTCAGAAACAGGCACTGCCGGGGGAGTTCCCGGACCCGCAGGAGCTGTCTACTCGTCCTTGAGAACCCGGCTGCGAAGCTGGCGGCCCACCTTGAAGACGGGCAGGACCTTCTCTGCGACCTGAATGGCTTCGCCGGTCTTTGGATTGCGGCCGGTGTAGGAGGAGTAGTGTTTCGTCTTGAACGATCCGAAGCCGCGGATCTCGATGCGATCGCCACGAACGAGGGCCTCCTCCATGGTGGCGAAGATCGTATTTACCACCCGCTCCGCTCGCTTGCGGGTCAGTCCGGCCCGTGCTGCGACGGCCTCTATGAGCTGGGACTTGGTCAACGGAGGTGTCGCTCTCTCGGTCCGTGTTGTCGGATGCGCGAACGCCAAAGGTAGCAGCGCGCCCCTCGGTGGGTCAACCCTAACCCCGTAGTTTCTTTGGGCTTTCTAGGCGGTCGCTGCGCGGCCTGATCGGGCTGCAGGCCGCAGATCTCGGAGTCGTAGCTCCAGATTTACGCGCCCCCGCCACCGATTCTCTTGGAGGCAGAACACGGCGTCAACTTGGCCATCCACCCCGGCCGGATCGATACCCAGTCCGAAGCCGACGGCATCTCGGGGGGTCCCGCCGTCGGTGCCCTGCAGCCGCATCCGAATGCCTTCCTTGGGCAGGGCCCGAACCCCTGTGGGTCGTAGGTCTCGGGCTAGGAAGACCGGTTCGGGGTTGCCGACTCCAAAAGGAGCGAGGCGCTGGACTTCCCGCCAGAGGGTCCAGTCGATGGCGTCGAGGCCGAGCTCCGCATCGACCGACAGTCGGGCCTGCCAGATCTCCTCGTCGATGCCCTCAAAGGCTTGGGCCGCGAAGGCCTCGCGGAGCTCCGGCAGGCGCTCAGCCTTCAGGCTGAGTCCGGCGGCAGCCCGGTGTCCGCCGAAGCGTTCGAACCAGTCTGCGTAGCGTCCAAGGACACTGTAGAGGTCCAGTCCCGAGATCGCCCGGCCACTGCCGGTCGCCATGCCGTCTTGGACTGCGAGGACCAATGCTGGTCGGTGAAAGTGTCGGGCAACTTTGCTGGCGACGATGCCCACCACGCCGGGGTGCCACTCCTCGCTCCACAGGACGAGGCCCTTTCTCTGGTGGAAGTCCCCCGCTTCGTGGGCCTGACGGAGGACGTCGTGAAACGTCTCGCGTTGGACCTGCTGTCGTTTCTTGTTCATGGAGTCCAGCAGCTTCGCGCCCCGGTCAGCTGCCGCCGAATCCCGGGCGAGCAGCAACTCCACTGCCCTTGCCGACTCGTCCAAGCGTCCCGCCGCGTTGATGCGTGGGCCCAGGCGAAAGCCCAGGTGCCCGGCGTCTATCGGTTCGTCGCTCCGGATGCCGGAGGCGTCGATTAAGGCCTTGAGTCCAGGTCGGTGCCGGGCGCTGAGCACCTTCAGGCCGGTGCGTACCAGCGCCCGATTGACCCCCCTTAGCGGCGCCATGTCGGCGACTGTGCCCAGGCTGACCAGGTCGAGGGAGGCGCGAAGGTCGGGCTCGGGCCGCTCCTCGAAGAAACCTTCCTCTCGAAGCCGTGCCCGCATCGCGACGGTGATCATGAAGGCCAGGCCGACGGCCGCCATCTCTTCGTACGGGTTCCCCTCGCCGTCCCGCTTGGGGTTGAGGATGGCGTAGGCGGTGGGAAGCTCCGCCGGCAGGGTGTGGTGGTCGCAGACGACGGTGTCGACGCCGAGCGCGTTGCCGCGGGCGATGGCTTCGTGCGAGCTGACCCCATTGTCGCAGGTGACCACCAACTGGACGCCCTCTTCGGCTAGGCGGACCATGGTGTGAGGCTGGAGGCCGTAGCCGTCGCGTTGGCGATGAGGTGCATTCCAGCGGACCTGTGCTCCCAGGCCTCCCAAGAACTCGACGAGTACCGCGGTAGACGTACAGCCGTCGACGTCGTAGTCCCCGTGGATGGCGATTACCTCGCCGTCGCGCATCGCTCGGCAGAGCCGGTCCACCGTGCGGTCCATGTCGACCATGGCCCAGGGCGTTGGCAGGTTCTTGAGGCTGCCCTCGAGCCAGAGTTGGGCTTGCTCGAGTCCGTTGACACCGCGGTTGAGGAGCAAACGAGCCAAGAGGGGCGAGGTCCCCGCCCCTTCCGCCAAGTCCTCCACTGAACCCTCAGGCGCCCGAAGAGACCAGCTCCGCTCTGCCCGGGGGACCTGGGGCAGCGGCGGGGAGGGGCGGGATTCGGGATGCACCGGCGGTCGGCTGGCTTGTGGTGTCTTAGCCCTGCTGTGTCTGGGCGCGGGAGAGGTTGCGTTGCTCGGGGGTGTCGGGGACCTCGACGGGGAGCCACTTCTGGAGGGTGAGGATCATCGGCGACGCGACGAAGATTGACGAGTAGGTGCCTACGAATACGCCTACCAGCAGAGCCAGAGCGAAGTCCGCGATGATGGAACCGCCGAAGAACATGAGGGCAAGGACAGCCAAGAGCGTGGTGACCGAGGTCAAGAGTGTGCGGCTCAGGGTCTCGTTGAGGGAGATGTTGATCACCTCCCCCAGATCCCGGCGCGGGAAGCGGTCGAGGTTCTCCCGAATGCGGTCATAGACCACGATGGTGTCGTTGAGTGAGTAGCCGACAATCGTCAACAATGCACCGATCGTCGGCAGGGTGAATTCGCGTCCCATGATGCAGAACACGCCCACCGTGATCAGGACGTCGTGGAAGAGGGCCGTGACGGCGCCCGGAGCGAAGCTCAGATCGAACCGGAAGGCCACGTAGACGAGGATGAGGGCGAGGGAGAGGACGAGGGACAGGACCCCCTTGCGCCGCAGTTCTGCGCCGACAGCCGGGCCCACCATCTCGACCGACAGCACCTCAAAGGCCTCTGGGCCACCCAAGGCTGCGGCCAACTGGTCCTTCACCTTCTCTGTGATCCCGGGGTAGGAGATCACGAAGGCGTCGTGGGTGACCTTGCTCTCCGAGACCTTCACCGAAGGATCCATGCCCTGCAGCAGAGTCAGCAGGCTCGCCTCGTCCATGTGCGTCTTCGCGACTGCGGTCATGTGGACGCTCTGCTCTGCGTTCCAGTCGAAGCGGATCCACGCGTCTTCGCCGTAGGTCGCCTTCAGCTTGTCGCCAACCTCCGTAAAGAAACGGTCGGCGCCGAAGTTCATGGTCCCGACCCGAACGAGGAACTCGTTGCCCTTGGTGCCGAAGGACTGCACGTTGTCATCGCTCAGGCCGATGGCGCTCAGGCCACGCCGGATCTCGCCGATGTCGACGCCTTCTTGGACCTGCAGGTGGATCTCAGTGCCGCCCGAGAAGTCGACGCCGTACTTTGGCGCGAAGGGGAAGCCCTCGATAGACGAGCCAATCAAGACAAAGGCCAGACTGAGTCCCACCAGGGCCACCGAGAGGATGGCCATTGCCCTGCGCTTCCCGACGAAGTCGAAGGTGGTGTTGGGCTTGACGATTTGCATGGTCTTCCTTCCCCCTTAGAGGCCGATGGAGAGCTTCTGCATCCCACGGCCGTGGGTGGCGTAGTCGAAGACGAGGCGGGTAACGACCAGGGCAGTGAAGACCGACGTGAAGATGCCGATCATCAGGGTCACGGCGAAGCCCTTGATGGGGCCGGAACCGTAGGAGTAGAGCACCGCACCTGTGATGAAGGTGGTGATGTTGGCATCCAGGATCGTCCAGGTCGCCTTCTCGTAGCCTGCGGCGATGGCGGCACGCGCACCTTTCTGCGCGCGAACCTCCTCGCGAATCCGCTCGAAAATGATGACGTTGGCGTCCACCGCCATGCCGATGGTGAGGATGATTCCGGCGATTCCCGGAAGGGTCAGGGTCGCCCCGAACATTGCGAGAATGGCGAGGATGAAGGCCATGTTCAGGACGACGGCCAGATCCGCCACGAGTCCTGAGCTCCGATAGTAGAGCAGCATGAAGATCAGGACCATGCCGAAGGCCACTGTCGCCGCCATGCGCCCGGCTTCAATTGAGTCGTCCCCGAGGGTCTTGCCCACGGTTCGGTTGTGGAGAATCTCGATCGGTGCTGGGAGAGCACCGGCCCGCAGGACAACGACCAAGTCCTGGGCGTCCTGGAAGACACGGGGGTCGTCGCCGTCTCCCATCGTGATGGACGCGACGCCGTTGGGGATCTTCTCCTGGAATACGGGCGCTGAGGCCACGTTGTCGTCCAGGACGATTGCCATGCGCTTGCCGACATTGTCGCCGCTGAGCTTTCCGAACTGCCGCGCGCCTTCGTCGTCCAGTTCCATGCGGACGTAGGGAATGTTGAATTGGTCCCGGGAGCTCTGCGCGTAGTCGATCCGGTCGCCGGTCAGGTCGACCTTCTTGCTGATGAGGTAGGGCTCCTTGCGGATTTGGCGCATCGCCACCTCGTCGAACTCCTTGTGGTGTCGGACTATGGCGTCGTCTGGAATCTTCCCTTCGAGGGCACGTGCTAGCTGCTCGTCGGTGTAGTAGTCCGACAAGCCAGCCTCGGCCACGGCGTCGTTTACGACCTTTTGGACCCGCGAGTCGCTCCATTCGGTTCCGCTGGCATCCTGGTACAGCATTCGGAACTCGAGCTGAGCCGTCCGGCCAACCAGGTCGATGGCCCGCTGTGGGTCGTCGAGGCCCGGCAGCTGTACCGTAATGCGGTCCTCGCCCTTGGTGAGGATCAAGGGCTCGGTGACGCCGAACTTGTCGACCCGGTTGCGGATCGTCTCGACCGCCTGCTGGAGAGCGGTCTCCTTGAGGCTCTGGGTGTACTGCTCCTCCATGCTGTAAATGAGCGCGGGGGTGTCGTCGATGTTGCGGATGCCTTCGTAGAGGTAGAGGAAGGAGCCGTCGCGGATGATCTTCCGGGCTGCGTCCTGATTGGGGGCGTCCACGAAGACCGCGATCGTGGCGGTGTCGTCCAGGCGTTTGCCCTTCGCCTCGATGCTGGCCTCGTCCTTGAGTAGGTTCGCCAGATCCGTCGAGGCCCGGTCAGCTGCAGATTCCATCGCCTTACGCAGGTCGACCTGCAGCTCTAAGTCGATGCCGCCCTGGAGATCGAGTCCGAGGTTGATCTTCTGTTCGGGGAAGGTGCCGGCCCAGTCTGGAGCACGGGTGAGAGCGTCGACGTGGCTCCCCTTCCCCTGCCCCGCCTCGTCGCCTGGGGCCTTGGCCATGTGGTCGTCCAGTGTCCTCTGAGACGAGGCGATAGTCTCCTCGTCCTGCGCTGCCGTGACCATCGCCTCGAGCTGGGCTTGTCGGGCGTCAAAGGCCTGCAGTTCGTCTTGAGTCGACCAACCCCCGAGTGTCCACACGAGGTAGGCCAGGCTGACCAACAGCGCCGCGCCGGTCGACGAGGTCTTGAACCACCAGTTGCCGTCCATCGTTTTCTCTCTCCTGGCTACTTACTCAGTCTTGGAAGCAGCTGCGTCCGTTGCCTTCTCGGGCTGGGAGCCTCGCAGCACCTTGTCCCGATCCAGCTTGATGCGGACTCCCTTGGCCACCTCCAGCTGGACAGTTCGCTCCTCGACCGAAGCGACCTTGCCGTGGATGCCCGAGGCGGTCACGACCTGGTCCCCCTTCTTCAAGGAATTGACCAGGCTCTGATGTTCCCGCGCTTGCTTGGCTTGGGGCCGAAGCACCAAGAACCACCAAATGGCGAAGATCGTCCCGAAGAAGAAGACGAGCTCGAAACCCTGGCCTCCCGGGGTCGGCGGGGCCGGAGCGTCCTGGGCATACGCAGTCCGAACGAAGAGATCAAGGAGCATGGTGGGGATTCCTAAGGAAAGGCGGGAAGGTCGAGGTCTTGCGGGCGGGGTAGGATCGGAGGTCCGGCGGTTCCTTGGGGATCCACGCGCCCCGAGGAGGGCCGATCACCAGCGGTTCCGCTGCGAGCCCACCGGAGTAGGCGCGAGAAGGTGCCGGCCTGGATGGAAGCGCGAATCATTCGCATAAGGTCCAAGGTGAATTGGAGGTTGTGCAGGCTGCATAGCCGGGCTCCCAGAGGTTCCCCCAGCAGTTTGAGGTGCCGGAGGTAGGCGCGGGAGAAGCGCCGGCAAGCAAAGCAGGAGCAGTCCTCATCCAGGGGCCGGTCGTCATCCGCCCACGCGGCATGCTTGATGACGATTCGACCCTTGCGGGTGAACAGGTTGCCGTTCCGGGCGTTGCGGGTCGGGAGGACGCAGTCAAACAGGTCCACACCGGCCGCTACCGCCTCGATGAGGTCTTCGGGGTAACCCACCCCCATCAGGTACCTCGGACGGTCGCTCGGAAGCCGCGGGGCCGCGAACTGTACCATCGAGTGCATCGCAGCGGGACCTTCACCAACCGAAAGACCGCCGATGGCGTATCCGTCGAAGCCCATGGGCACGAGCGCATCGATGCAGCGGGCCCGAAGGTCGCGGTCCAAGCCGCCCTGGACGATGCCGAACACCGCGGGCCCCGTCTCAGAGTCGACCGGCACTGCACGGGCTCGTTCTGCCCAGCGAAGCGTCCGTTGGAGGCTGTCCTCGATGCGTCGGGGCTCGGCGGGCAGAGGCGGACAGTCGTCTAAGGCCATGGCCACGTCGACGCCCAAGTCCACCTGGGCCTCGATCGTGCTCTCCGGTGTCATGCGCACCCGGTCGCCACCGTGGGGGTTGCGGAATGTGACTCCCTCGTCGTCCAAGTCCCTCAGCTGGGCCAGACTGAAGACCTGAAAACCGCCGCTGTCGGTCAGGATGGGGCCATCCCAGCCCATGAAGCGGTGTAGGCCGCCCAAGCCACGGATCCGCTCGGTTCCGGGCCGGCAGATGAGGTGGAAGGTGTTGGCAAGGATGATCTCGGTGCCCAGCGACTCGAGATCGGCCGGGTCGAGGGCTTTGACCGTGCCATAGGTTCCGACCGGCATGAATGCTGGAGTTTCCACCGTGCCATGGCGGAGATGGAGGCGGCCCCGTCGGGCCTCTCCGCCGTCCACCTGTGCCAGAAGCTCGTAGCGGGCCGGATCGCTCACGATCGGGGCTCCTGGATGAGCATGGCGTCGCCGTACGAGTAGAAGCGGTACGCTGCCGCGATGGCGTCTTGGTAGAGCGCCAAGGCCCTCTCTCTCCCGAGAAGACTTGCCACGAGCATGACCAGCGTCGATTCGGGGAGGTGGAAGTTCGTAATCAGATCCATCGGGAGCTCTGCAGGGGCTCCCGGATGAAGAAAGAGCCGCGTCTCTCGGACCCCACCATCGTGTGGATGCCCTTCCCGGTGCCAAGACTCGAGGCTGCGGTACGAGGTGGTGCCTACGGCGACGATTCGATTGCCTCGTGCGAGGCAGGCTTCGACGGCTGCTGCCGTGGCCTCGGGAACACAGTAATACTCGCTGTGCATCGGGTGGTCGCACAGCTGCTCGGTGCGGACGGGCTGAAAGGTGCCGGGGCCGACTTGAAGGGTGACTGCAGCCTGCTCGACTCCTCGAGTTCGCAGGCGGTCGAGGAGTTCGGCGGTGAAGTGCAGGCCAGCGGTCGGCGCCGCTACCGCCCCGTCCTCGCGGGCGAACACGCACTGGTATCTGTCCCAGTCCGCTCCAACGGGGCCTTCCTTGCGGTCGATGTAGGGAGGGAGGGGCATCTCGCCGAAGCGGTCTAGGAGGGTGGGGACGTCGGCTCCGTTGCGTGGAATGAGGCGCCGGCTGCCCCCCTCGAACTCCTCGCCGACACTCAGATCAGCCCCAGTGGCCTGGTTGCTCGGGGCAGGAGAGCGGGTAGGGTCGGCCTCTTCGGAGGTGCCAGCGGTGCAAGGGCGGCGGTGCAGGACGAGGTCTGTTCCCGGCCGAACCTTCGCCGAGGGGCGAACCAGACCCTCCCAGGACCCGTCCCCGAGGTCGCGTAACGCCAAGAGCTCGACCCCTCCGCCTGTCTCCGCCTTCCGG
>CAZQTQ010000114.1:0-10925 GCA_964596025.1 uncultured Rickettsiales bacterium | reverse complement strand
GCCTTGTCCTTCATGCCCATGACCCGGCAGTTTGCGTCCAGAAGGAAGGTGAAGGGCGCCTTGGGGACTCCATAGCGGGTGGCGACGACGCTATGTCGGTCGTCGAGAACTGGAAAGCGCAGGCCCGCCCGTATTACCTGGTCGGAAAAGACGGTGGGGTTCTTCACCAGTGAGATCCCGAGCACCTCCAAGCCGTCCCTTTGGTACTTGCGGGACCATCCGGAAGCCAGGGTGAGGTCGCCCATGTGTTCTTCATTGATGAAGAGGACAAGGACTGCCTTGGTTTTGTCGGGGTGGATGCCGCAGTGGTCGTCCAGTTGGATGGCCTCGGGGTGTTCTTGTTCGCGGCTCTTGGATTTCTTGGCGAAGGGCAGCAACTGGAAAGCAGGCGCCATCGTTCCGATCTGCGGCAAGGCAGAGTGCTTCGGGCTTGCCGAGGCCAGGGGGGCTGCGAACACAGCCACCAGCAGACCCAACCCCAAGATGCTGCACCAAGTCCTTACCTTCACCCCATCCTCCGAATTACCGTGGGCCATCTAAACGTTGACCACGATGAGTGTCGTGTTGTCCTTGCCTCCATGGTCGTTGGCGGCAGTGATCATTGCGCTGCAGGCGTCGGAGGGGTCCTGGTTCGCGTCCATCAGTGCGGCAAGCTCAGCGTCCTCCACCTCGCCCCAGAGGCCATCGCTGCAGAGCATGAGCCGGTCTCCTTTGTTTACTTTGACGTGGTAGAGGTCGATTTCTACCTCCGACACGGAGCCGATGGACCGGACCAAGATGTTTCCCGAGGGGTGATTCCGCGCCTCTTCTTCGCTGAGCTCACCCAACTGAACGAGGTAGCCGACAAGGGAGTGGTCCTGGCTGATCTGGACCAGGTCTCCCTCGCGCACCATGTAGACCCGGGAATCTCCGACATTGGCGACTAGGGCGTTGTCGCCGCCCCAGGTCAGCGCTGCGCAGAGGGTCGTGCCCATGTTGGACTCTTCTTCTTCGCTCGTAGTCACCACCGAGCGGTTGGCTTCCTGAAAGGCGTTGCGTAGGTAGCGCTGGAGCTCCTGAAGGTCGCGCTCATCGCCTCCCGGGAGCGTCCCTTGGGCGACCGAAAAGAGGGTGTCGATCGCCAACTTGGAAGCAACCTCACCCTTCTCGTGGCCGCCCATTCCATCGGCAACCGCGAACAGAGCGAGGTCCTCGTCGAGGGGCTCCCAGTGGTAATTGTCCTCGTTCAGCTGCCGCACTTGACCGACGTCGCTCAGGCCGCAGGCCTGGGCGCCGTTCGGGGCCGGTTTGCTGGCGGTATCGTCCGCAGTGCTGGTGTCCTTGCGCGCCATGCGTCTCCACAGGAAGATGGGTCATGCCGAGTGATGACCATGACCTCCGAGGCTGCAAATTATAGAGACGATAAGCAAAGTCCAGCAACTCCCCTCCTGGACCGTCCTCGCTGGAGGGCTACTGATCGGCCCACTGTGCCTTAGTTGGGGGCTGGGAACTAGCCATCACTGGTTGGATTTTGCGGCCATTCCCGGTGCATTTGTCTTCTCTCTGCCCGCCCAATTTGGCTGGCTCGGCCTGCTGGTCGTCGTGGGGATTTCGGTTTTCGCTGCCGCCCGGGGTCGCGAGCAGAGGCGTGGCGCGGGGGCACATCGGCTTTCTGTGACGGCCCTTCTCCTTGCAGCCTTGGGCTTTTGGTCCTCTCTCCTGGCCTTGCTCGCGGCGGCACGGCCCCTTTCCTGGCTGGCCATGGCCGTCCTGGGTCTCTCGTTGTGGAGGTTGCCTTGGGGCCAGGCAGCGGTTGAGCAGAATCCCACGGGTCCCCGGGCGGCTGGCCCTTTGCCTGCGAGCGACACTGGGGCCATGGTTCTCGGGCTCTTGGGCTGGGCTTTGGCGGTGCAGCTCCGCCCTTGGGGCCGCGGCTACCTCCACGGAGGCTTTGAGGAGGCCGTCGGCGAGGTAGTTGAGCGGGTGGCCCCGCTTCGATGGGAGCTTCTCTTCGTCGTACTCGCCCTCGGGGTGGTCGTTCTTGCGGCGAGGTCGAGCCGGATGGCGCTCCGCTCCGTCGGGGCTCTAGCCCTCACCGGTGGCGCCCTTGGGCTTGCCCTCGACTGGGGTTTCGGCTTGGGTGGGGGAAACGAGGCTTCCGCTGCCGCCCTCGGGGCCGCCGCGCTGGTCCTGGCTCCGCCTCTGGCCTCGGGCTTGTCGGCCTGGATTTGGCGACCGGCGCCGCTCCTGCTTGTGGCGGTACTCTGCGTGCTGCGGCTTGGCGTGGTGGATCGCTGGGATTGTCGGCGGGCGCTCGAGGATCCCTTCACCACCTTTTGGGTCGACGGTCCGGATGTGACGAGCATTGCGGTAGTTCCCGGGAACCTTCCCTACGTCCTGGCTCTGCGTCAGGACGGGGCCCTACTCGAGCGTCTGACGGCTCGTGCCGTGGTTAGCGCTTCGACCGCATTGGAGCCCGCGGGCGGGTTCTTGGTCTCGCCATCGGGCACGCCCTCCCTCCCTCCCAGCCCCACCGATCTCGTCGTGGCCCGGGTCGTGGACGACGAGGCGCTACGCGCTGAGTGGTGGAGCGTGGCGACCCTCGAGCGCTTGCACAGCCAGAGCCTCGACCTACCCTGTCGAGCCGGCGATGCTCTCCTCGAGACCGGAAGCTTGCGGCTTTGGGTGCCCTGTACCGATCGAGGGGCCCTTGTCCTCTTCGACCCCGAAGCCGCCGTAGAGCCGAGCCTTTTGTCCCGGGGACGGGGCATCCGGCACGCCCGGGTACTCGCCGAAGGCAGCCTCGAGGACTTCATGGGTGCTCAAGCCCGTGTCGCGGTGCGGGGTGCTGATGGGAAGACTCTTGGTACCGTTGCCCTTGGGCCTTGGGCGGAGGGAAGCTCTCTGGCGGGGCCTGACCTGGCCATCGGGCGAGGGCCGGTGGGTCAGCTGGAGATCCGCGGGATCGAGCGCCTTCGTCCCGACGAGGCTCGGGCGCCTGAAACGGAATCTGCCGAAGCATCGGACTGGCTGGCCGCTCTGGCTGAGGTGCGGGACCGGGTGCGCGTGGGGGCTTGGCCCAGTCGCCCCCTCTGGTCCCATGCCCAGCGCTCGCTCTACGTTCCTTCGCCGGTCGAGGGGAAGATTTGGCTGGTGGATCCAGAGGTGACCTGGCACCGGCGTGCTGCACACATTGGCTCCCCTCCCCGCCAGGTCGTTGTCGACGGCCCCTCCGGTACCCTGTACGGCGTGAATCGCTGCGGCGCATTCGAAGTCCGCATTCGGTCGACCTTCCCTTGGGATGATGTCGGTACGTCGGCCCCGGCGCAGACGGCTGCATCCGGCGCAGGTGGACTGTGACCAAGACGAAGTCGACCACGGAAATTCTCTTCGCCCACTCCTACCTGGTCGAACACGATCGGCGTCCGCTGGGATACATGCACCCCCTGCCGCCTTTGCGCTATGCCCAGGTGGCCGCCTACATCGAACAGGAGGCCTCGGCCATTGTTTCGGTGTGGGACTCGACCTTCCGTATCAGTACCGACTCCTTTGATGTCGAGGTGTCGCGTGTTCGGCCTCAGATCGTCTGGCTCTACACCCATCCGACCACCCGCAAAGCGGCCTGTCGCATGATCGCAGCAGGACGGAGGGCAGGCGCAGTCGTCGTTGTGGGCGGACCGGATGCTGAACTGAACCCGAGCCGCTACCTCAAGGCCGGAGCCGACGCCGCCATTCGGGGCGAGGAAGAGGGCCCCACTTTGGCGATGGTCCTTGCCTTGCGGGCTGCTCACCACCGCGCTTCGCCGTCCTTGCTTCGCCGCATTCCCGGGCTGAGTTACCTCGAAGAAGACGGTCGCCTCTGGCAGAGCGAGGGCGAGGGCATTTCGGTTGCGATCTCTGAGCTTCCTCGGCCCCACCGTATGGAGCGTCCTTCGAGGCCAACGGCCCTTGGCCCTGTCCTCGGCGCGGGGCTGCCCCGTTTCCTGCGGTTTTTGCACCAACGCGGTCTTCGGTCGGCCCTACCGAAGGCGAGCGCCCGAGGAGGTAGTGGACGAGATGGCCCACCTCGTCGAGACCTTCCAGGTGGACCGCCTAGTCTTCACCGACGAGGTCTTTTTCTTTGACCCTACGTGGCTCAAAGAGTTTGCTGAAGCTCTTCGGGACCGCGACCTTGACTTGCCTTTTGAGGCTCAAGCCCATCCGGTCCTGCTTGATCGCGCCAGCCTCGGCCGGCTCGCTGAGGTTGGCCTGGACCGGATCGAGTTGCAGGCTGCTTCTGGTTCAGAGTCTCTCCTGCGCCGTCTGCGCTGGTCCTACATGCCGGCCGACATCTATCGGGCTGCTTCGAGCCTGCAGCATGCAGGGGTAGCAATCGGGCTTCAGTGTCTGGTCGGTCTTCCCGGAGAAAGCAGAGCTGACTTGGACGCGACTCTGGAGATGGTGCAAGTGATCGGTCCGGAAGGAGTCGATGTCACTCGGGTCGACCCGGGTTCGCCGGCGCTGTTCCGAAAGAACTGGGAGCGGGTCGTGGCGGGGCCCCATGCCGACGCACTGGGCGAAAAGAGCTCGGTACCCGGCCCAGTAGTCGATGCTGCGGTGTGGTGGATGCTCAGTTGCGGTCGGGAACGCGGCTCGGCTGGCCTTGATCCTACCCAGGGGCTCTTGCAACGGGTGCGCCGGCCCCTGCTCAAGGCGGTTGTTCGGTGGTTGCCCGGAGGACGGTCGCGGCCGAAGAAGGGCCGCGAGCACCGCTCCCGGAGCAAAGGCCTCTTGACCGATGGGAAAGGCGAAGGGGGGCTGTCCCGAGGCCGCCGCGGGGTTTAGGATTCCCCGAGCGCTGCGGTCCTGCTATTGGAGGGGCGCGGGGTGTGTGACACGCCTTTGGTGGCACATGAGCCGCGGGATCGGGAAAGGGGCTATGAGCGAAAGCAACGAGGGCCAAGACAGCGCGGCGCCGGGAGCTTCGGCCCCGGGCGTGCGCGCTGTCCCTACCCCCGGGGAGACCTTCGCCGATCGCTACCGGATCGACGGCCTGCTTGGGCGTGGGGGCATGGGCGAGGTGTACCGCGCCGTGCAGAGTCCCTTGGGTCGCTCCGTGGCCCTCAAGATCCTCAAGCCGCCGGAGAACATCGAAGACGACCCGCACTTCGAGGGGCGCTTCCTCAACGAAGCGGCGGCTGCGGCGCGCCTGAACCACCCCAACACCATTACCGTCCACGACTTCGGCCAGACCGAAGATGGAGTGCTCTACATCGTTATGGAGTACCTCGAAGGCCGGGATGTGCGTCGGGCCCTGCTTCAGGACGGACCCTTTCCCTTCGAGCGGGCAGTCCACGTCGCCCGGCAGGTGGCGCGAAGCCTTAGGGAGGCCCACCGAAAGGGCATCGTCCACCGGGACCTGAAGCCCGCCAACGTCCTTCTCGTGCAGCGGGACGATGATCACGACTTCGTGAAGGTCTTGGATTTCGGGCTGGTGAAGTTCCAGGGCCAGCTGACCGAGATCACCCTAGCCGGCAAGTTTCTGGGCTCGCCTCGCTACACCTCACCCGAGGCGCTGGATCGTCACGCCACCATCGATCGCCGCGCCGACATCTACTCCCTGGGGATCCTGATCTTCACCATGATCTGCGGCAAGCCTCCGTTTGATGGGGACGCACTTCAGATCCTCAACGCCCACATCTACGAGGTGGCTCCGAGGATCCGGGTGGTGCATCCCCAAGCGCAGATCCCCGAGGTGCTCGAGCAGATCGTCGCCAAGTGCCTCGAGAAGCGGCCCGACAACCGCTACGACTCCATGGAGGAGCTCCTTGCCGCTCTAAGCCAGGTTGGGGGAGAGGAGAGCCTCTCCCTCTCTCTGGACACGGACAGCCTCTTGGGCCTCGGCCAGGAGGCGGGTAGCCGTGGCATCCAGGACTCGGACGAACAGGCGGCTATGCGGCGGACGGTCGATGTCCCCGTCGAGATCACCACGGCCAAGGTGCGCCAGATCGCCGATCCGGTCTCCGACGCCTACGAACGGAGCAGTGAGACCTCGACGATTCTGCGATCCCTCGACGAAGCGGTCGGCAATCCGCTCATCTACTTCCTTCGGCGCCCGACGCGCAGCGTCGCGTCCTTGTTGGCGATGGTTGGTCTCGTCTTGGCTTTGGTCGTGGCGGCGCAGGTGCTGGGCCCGGTACACGGAGGCAGTAGCGCGACCGAAGAGCAGAGGCTTCGCCTCGAGGTTGCCCTGAATCGCCCTGATGTGAAGGTCGCCTACCGCGACCACGGCGGCGCCTGGCAGACCCTAGGCCACTTGCCCCTGGAGGCATCGATCGATGTTCCAGCGTCTTGGTCTGCAGTGCTGCTCCGCCTCACTCCGGCCGGCCTGCCCTCGATCTTTGTCGAGGCTTTGGTGCAGGACGGAAGGGCCCGGTGGGAAGGAGATTCCGAAGCGCTTGTCTTTGACCAGGCAGCGGGCGAAGGCCCAGCCAATGGCGCGCAGCCGGCGCAACCCGGCGAGGAAGCCGGCGATCTGCAGTCGGTACCGCCAAGCGAGGGCGGTGCAGGCGGGAAGGCTTCCGGAGCCCAAACGCAAGCCCAGCCCGGGGCATCGAGATCCACCGAAGCCATTCCTGCTGGCCAGCGGCCCCGTACTCCGAGCAAGGACGCCCCCTCCGCCGATTCGAAGGCGTCGAAAGAGCAGGCCTCGGAGCAAGGGGCCGCAGAAAAGACCGAGAGCCCCCCCTCCGGGTACAAGGACAATCCATACTAGGAGGCTGAAGGGACCCGCCTGTCGTGGGCCCTGGGCTTAGGAGGTGGTTCGAGGTGAGCTTGGTGGTTCCCCGACCTCTGCGCGTCGTAGCCATCGGGGTGGCCCTTGCTCTTGCCCTGGCCCCTAGGGCTGCCTGGGCTGATCCCCAAGCGGATGCCCGGCGTGCGTTCAAGCTTGGCATGGCCCTTATTGATGGCGGACAGCACCTGGAAGGAGCCCGCCACCTCGAGCAGGCCTACCGGCTCTCGCCCCACCCCAGCGTCCTGTACAACATTGGCCTGGCCTACGCCGATGGGGGAGAGTTTGAGAAGTCCGAGGACTTGCTCCTGCGCTACCTGGACAGTGCGCCAGCGGACGAAGCAGCTGTTGGGCGTCTGCTTCGCCTCGTGCGCCAGCAGGCCGCCGAGCGCCAAGCCGAGCTCTCGGGTCCCCCAGTGGCAGTTGAGGGCGCAGAGGTCAGCGCCGTCCCGGTCGACAACGCGGACCTAAACGCTCTCTTGGCGCGGCTCGAGGCCGTTGCGGATAGCCTGCAGGGTCGCGATAAGAAGACTCTCGTTACTGAGGACGTGATCCCACCATCGGCCATTACCCATCGGCAGGACGGCATCTACGACTCCCTCGTCGTTTCTGCGTCGCGGCAGGAAACGACACGAACCAACGCCCCAGCGGCCACGACCCTGATCTCGGCCGATGAGATCCGCCTGAGCGGCGCGACCAGCATCCCTGAGCTTCTGCGGAGGGTTCCCGGCCTCTCGACCCTGACGATGGGGGCCGGCAACACCAACCTCGCCATCCGCGGCTTCAATCAACGAATCAGCAACAAACTCCTGACCCTGGTGGACGGGCGGTCCATCTACGCTGATTTTCTCGGCACGACCTTCTTCCGCACCCTGCCCATCGACATCCAGGACATCGAGCGAATCGAGGTGATTCGGGGGCCCGGCTCTACGCTCTACGGCGCGAGCGCCTTTGGCGGCGTCGTAAACATCATCACCAAGGAGCCGGGAGCGAAGCGGGGAGGGCAAATCCATGTCACGGGTGGCAGTGGAGGCTCTTTGCTGGGCAACGTGCAGTTTTCGGGACGGAAGGGCGCCTGGGGCTTCCGGGGCTCGGTGGGCTACGAACAGAGCCAGCGCTTCCAGCTGGAGATGGGGGAGCGGTCCGACTTCGTGATGACGGCGGAGGACCCCAACCTCGCCGTACGCACCCTCCGCGCAAACGCCTCAGTTCGCGTGGTTCCCAACGACCACACCTTCGTCCAGTTCCGGGGGGGGCTGTCCCACTTCTTCGACAACATCTTCGCTCTGGGTGTCCTCCGCGATTACTGGATCCAGGGGTTGTCCTCGAACCTACGTTTCGATTTGGGCCTCAAGGGGTTGGCGGTTCGGGTCTTCTGGAACCACTTTGAGGCAGAGGCAGCTCCTACCTGGCAACTCGCGGGCGGAGTGGACTTTGCAACCCGCTCGGTCACCAATGTCGTCGACGTCGAGGCCTCTTATTCGGGCACCGTCCAGTTCGGCTTCCGCCACGACCTCGCTGTCGGTGGGGGCTACCGGCTCAAGACGATCGACTGGGACTACCTGGACGACAGCCACCTCGAGCAACACCTTATGTTGTTCCTTGAGGACCGGATGACCTTCATCCCGCAGCTAGTGGGTGTGGTCGGTGTCCGGCTCGACCAGCACCCTCTGGCGGGTCTCCAGCCCTCGCCGCGTGGGGTCATTCTCATCAAGCCGAGCGAACGCCAGAGCATCCGGCTCTCCGCCGGCACGGCCTTTCGCGCCCCGACCTTCTTGGAGTCCTACCTGGACCTCATCATCCCCACCGGGGTCGTAACCGGGGTGGGCGTCCAGAGCCAGGGCTCTGTCGACCTCCAGTCCGAGAACATCGTCTCGGCGGAGCTGGGCTACGCCTTTGGTGAGAGCGACTTCGTCGAGTTCGACGTCTCTGCGTACTACGAGCGGGTGGCCGGCCTGATCGCGCTCGGTGCGATTCAGGCGCCGAGTACACGGCTGCCGATCTCCGAGGGAATGTTCGTTAGCGGAAGCTCCACCTTCGAGAATGCCGACGAGGTCTTCCACGGGGTGGGCGTAGAGGCGGACATCCACGCCTACCCGATCGACGGCCTCGACTTGAGAGGCAGCTACTCCCTGGCCGTCTTTCTCGATGAGAGCAAATTGGTGGCCGGAGAAGAGGACGTCTTCGATCTCCGCCACCCCACCCACAAGGGACACATCGGAGCCAGCTACCGCGCTCCTTTCGGCCTCAACGCGAACGTGGGAATCGACCTAGTCAGCGCAGTGACCGTCCCCGAGCGGAGCTTCGACTCTTCGGGCAGCGTTGTGGTTGAAGCCTGCAAGGCGGATGCGTACGCGATGGTCTCGGCGCGCGTGGGCTACCGCTTCCTTCAGGACCGCCTCGAGCTTGGCCTGAGCGCTTTTAACATTCCGGGCTGGGTCGACGGTGGACACCGCGAGCATTGCTTCGGAACCCAAGTTGGGGCACGGGTTCTTGCCTCGGCCACCTACCGGTTCGGGAAGTAGGGAGGAGGGATGCCGACCATGCTAGAGCCGATGGGCCGGTCGCCTCACTGCCGTGGGCTTGTCGCTGGGCTCTCCCTTGCCCTTGTCTTGTCTGCGGTGGCCTGCGAGGTCCCGATACAGGCAACTTCCGGGACCCCCGATCCTGCGACTTGGATTGGCGGGACGGTCTGGATCCAGGACGGTGGCGACGGCAGCCCAGGGGGGGCTGTGATCCTCTTCCGATACAGCTGCGATGAGCCTCCGCCGCCTTCGGGCTTCGGCCGGCCGGTCGACTTTCTTGTGCTCTCGGAGGAGGAATTTGAGGGCGGCGCTGCCAACTTTGTCTTTCCTGGAGTCGAGGCGGATGTCTGCGCCCTGCTCACTGGATTTGCGGACCGGGACCGCGACTTTCACTACGCTTACGGGGTGACGTCTCAGCCGACGGCGGGCGATCTATCCATCACTCCTCGAACCGTCCAGACGGGCATAGTGGATGGCGAATACATCGCTCCCGTCGAAGGCGTGGTGCTGCGGGCGGAGACGGTCGTCCCCTTGGAGCGTCCCGCCTTCCAGCTGCTCGATCTGGCCGGTGTCCCCGCCAACCCCAGCCTTCCGATTGCCTCGATCGGTGTCACGCAGAGCGCGCTCTTCAAGGTCGCGGCGTTGGACATCCGCAGTGACCTCGTGGACGTCAACACGCCGGTATTTACCGTCGTTATGGCGCCGGATGGGAACGGAGATGGGCTGCCGGACGACCTCAATGGCGATGGCATGCCAGACGTCGTTTGGCCCCAAGTTCTGGTCCGCCGTCTGGATCCGAACGCTCCCTCGGGGCTCGAGGTGGAAGAGCCTGGCGTCCTGCTTCCTGGGGTCGTCCTCTCGGTCAATCCGCTGGATCCAACGGATGCAGAGTCCAACCTCACTGCCCTCGCTGCCGCACAGGGGATCCCCTTTGACGGACAGACTCCGCTCTTGCGAAGCGAGCTGATCGTTGCCGCCGCACCCCAGGTCGTCACCAATCTGGAACCTCTGGAGCTTGTCTCGCTGGATGCGGTCTATGCCTCAGGTGGAGAGGTTACCGGTGGTTACCAGGTGCTCGTGATGAACAGCACAGGCCAACTGTGGAACCTGCCGAACGAGCTCACCGCCTACGGAATCGACGGGCAAGACGGTCGCCTCGAGGTGCTCTTGCCAGCCGATCCGGCCGGAGACGACGACGACACTGGTGACGACGACGACAGTGGCGGCGGTACTTAGGGACGGCCCATCAGGCGATAGACCTCGACGTGTGAGTGGCGGTGGGGGACGGGCAGGAGGCCGGCCGGTTCCCAGGCGTAGGCCCCTCGGACCATGGTCCACCAGTCATTCATGACGCCGGAGACGTCGTCGCAGGTGTCGTCTACCGCCCACAGGACGCAGCCGTCGTGCTCGTCCCACATGCGGCGCACCTGGTGGGGGTCGCGGAGGTCCTTGATTGGGTGGCAGCGCTCCCAGGAGTCGCAGACCCAGCTCTCGCCTGCGTACAGGCCACATTCGCCGAGCTGTTTGCTGAGCAGGCGGTCGGGCCGATCAATGCCGGGGAGGGCGGGGACGGCCTCGGTCTGGTCTCCGTATCGGACGCCCTGATCGTGCAGGGCCAGGCCGAAAAGCCCGTATACATCTGGATCAGC
>CAZQTQ010000113.1:0-10967 GCA_964596025.1 uncultured Rickettsiales bacterium | reverse complement strand
AGCAGGGGCCAGTAGACGAAGCTCAATCCCAGGAGCAGGGCGTTGGGCTCGGGCCCGGTCAGGAAGGAGATCAGGGTGGCGATGGCGTAGAAGAGGACGCCGTAGCGCTGGTGTTCGTTCTGGTCCGGAAGGCGGACTAGGGCCTCGGTGCCACCCAAGGTGGCCTCGCGCAACTCCAGGGTCTGGGCGTAATGGAAGGCGCCGTCGGTGAACTGGACACCGTCGTCGCCGGAGAACCAAGCTGCGTTGCCCGCGATGTGTACGAGGGCCAGCGCGGCCAGCGCAGCATAGACGAGAGGCCTGGTCATCGAGCTTCAGGGTAGCAGCGGCAGAGCGCCCTCCCCATTACCGTCGCCCTCCGCTATCCTCCCTCCGCCCCACGGGCCAACGGGGCATTCCGGAGACCCCGATGCATCCATGTCCCTTCGGCCTTGCCCGAAAGCGCCTCCTCGGCTTGTTGATCAGCGGGCTTGTCTTGCCCTCCCTGGTGGCCTGCGGGGATCCGCAAGGTTTGCGGGCCACTCCCCTTGGGAACGGGCCTCAGGTCGTGATCGACTGGGACGCCGAGCCGCTGCCGGAGATCCCCTTCCCCAATGACCTTGCCACGCGGGTGGACCCGAGTTCGCCCACGGGCTTGCGCCTGAACTTCTCGGAGTTGGCGCCCACCGAGCTCGAGCGCGAAGCCCGCCGCAAGGTCAATGGCCTCTCGGGCTTTGGCATCTTCGCGCCCATGTCCGTCCGCTTCGACCAGCCTCTGGACCTCGACAACCTGGCTGCACGGCACAGCTTGAGTGGAGACGACCTGGACGACGCCATCTATGTCGTCGATGTGACCAAGGGGTCTCCGACCTACCTGCAGCCGGCGCTGCTCGACCTTGGCGGCGGTCGCTTCCCCGGCGATCTGGTGGATCCCGGTGCCTACTTCCCCAACGATCCCCGTTCTGAGGTCCCTTCCTTGATGTTCGAGACTCACGACGAGGACGCCAACGCCAACGGCGTTCTGGACCCAGGCGAGGATACG
This sequence comes from uncultured Rickettsiales bacterium, assembly GCA_964596025.1. Lineage (GTDB taxonomy): Bacteria > Myxococcota_A > UBA796 > UBA9615 > UBA9615 > CAZQTQ01. Next base: position 9,946 of record CAZQTQ010000113.1, on the reverse strand, counting down.
GACAACGATGGCCGCCTCGACAACAAGCCCAACGTCTACCCCGTGGGCGGGGACCCGCGGGAAGATCTCTTGACCTGGTACGACCGGCAGGACGACACCCTCCTGATTCGGCTTGCATTGCCGCTTCGTGAGGAGACGACCTACGCCGTCGTCGTCACCGAGCGCTTGGTGGGGGAGGACGGGGCACCCGTCCGTTCGCCGTGGCCCTGGGTCCACCACCTTCGCCAGACGGAGGCCCTTGCGCCAGTCGCAGAGTTCCTTCCTGTGTACGGGATGTCCCTTGATCACCTCGCCTTTGCGTGGTCGTTCACCACCGGTCGCATCACTGGAGACCTGGTCGACTTGCGACGGGGCCTCTACGGCGAGGGGCCCTTTGCCCAGCTCGGCGAGGACTACCCCGCTGCGGTCGAGGAAGCCGTTCTGATGCGAAACGATGTGGAAGGCAATCCTTACTTGCTGCCAACCTCGCGCCTTGTCGGTATCTTTTCCGCGCTCGATGCCGTGCCAGAGGAGTCGGAGGAGGCCCTACTCGAGGCCTTTGACTACACCGATTTTGTGGTGGGGGGGAGCTTCACCACGCCCGACTTGCTCTTTGATCGGGATGACGACGGGGCTGATCGCGGCGACGAGAGCTGGGTCTTGGATGCGACCCGTGGCACGTTCGAGGCTGCCCCCACCCGCATCGCTTTCACCTGCGTGCTGCCGAAGCCCGATAGCGATGTCCAGCCTCCCTTCCCCGTTGCGCTCTACGGTCACGGCTACGGCTCGTCGCAGATCGAGTTTTTCGTGTTCTCGTGGGCAGCAGCGCGCCTGGGCTTTGCTGGATGCGCCATCGACTGGCCAGGGCACGGTCTGGACATCAACGGGGAGGACTTGGTGTTGGCCCAAGGCCTGCTTGAGGCGGCGGGCATGCTGCCAGTCCTGAACCACCTGGCGCCGGGACGGGCCCAAGATCACAACAACGATGGGTTGCCCGACTCCGGTGCGGATCAGTGGATCGCCGACGGTTTCCACACTCGCGACATGGTGCGCCAGGCCGTCCTCGACTGGTCCCAGTTCATTCGCGCCCTGCGCGGCTGCGGCGAGGGCACGATGGATGGGGACGTCGACTTGGACGGCTTGGACGAGGTGCGCTGCGACTGGGACGGCGACGGGCAGCACGACCTCGGCGGTCCCGACGTGCGCATTGTCGGCATGGGGGGGTCGCTAGGCGGTATCAACTCCGCGATCGCGGCGGCGGTCGAGCCAGAGCTGCAGGCGACGGTGCCAGTCGTGGCTGGTGGGGGCCTGATGGACATCGGTTGGCGCTCCGACCTCGGTGGCGTTGTCGAAGCGGTTCCCGGTCGTCTCTTCTCCCCCCTCTTCCTCGGCAGGCCCCAGGACGACGGGACGTTTCAGGTGACCCAGATGGTGGTGTCGGCTACCGATATGCGGGAGCGGACGGTGGCCACGCTGCCCGCCATTCCCGAAGGCGGCAGCCTACGGGTCGAAAACCTTACCAACGGAGAGAGCAGCGAGGGCTTGCTCCCGAAGGATGGGACCTTCCGGTTGGGGATCGCTGCCGATGCTCTAGATGCCTCGGGCAAGCGGGCCGCAACGGGAATGCCCTCGACCGGTCCGGCGGAAGGTGTCGTCTACGAGGTGGCCGAGAATTCGGGCCTGGGCGATCGGCTACGACTGAGCCTCTGGTCCGAAGATGGCACCGAGTTGGCGGTCATCGACACCTTCGAGTCGGACATCGAGTTCGAGGGTGTGACCTACCGCGCCGGTTCGCCCCTGGTGGCCCTGGCCGAAGGACTGGGCAAGATCCGCGGCACCCCCGACCTCCGGCGGACGGTCAGCGTACTGAGCCTAGTGACCGAGCCTGGCGATCCCATCAGCTACGCGCCCCACTACTTCTTGGAGCCGTTCGAAGCCCTGGGCGGCGCGACCAGCAATGTGCTCTTGATGCCTACGGTGGGTGACACCGTCGTGACGGTGGCCTCGGAGATCGCGCTTGCGCGGGCTGCGGGAATCCTGGACACGTCGACGGTGGATCCGCGCTATGGCATGACCCAGGACGCCTTCCTGATAGCGAATCAGGTGGTGAGGGGGCTGGAGGAATGGGGGCCCTTTACCGGCGCCGGGGGGGAGCCTGCACTCTTTGATCCGGACGACCTCGACAACGGAACCGATGGAACGGGGGCGCCGTCGGCCGACCCCTTGCGGGCGACCGTCGAGGTCGACGAAGGAGTCTGCGCCATGCGCATCCCGTACGTAAGTACCCGCGGCGATCACGGCTGGCGGGCACCTGAGCCTTCGAGACCCTTCGACGTGGCCCACTTCGCGTCGATGCAGGCGGCCTACTACCTGGCCACCGGGGGCAAGTACATTGTGGACGATCCCTGCCTCGAGGACGGCAGCTGCGACTTCCTGCGGACCTTGCCGAACGACGAGGTAGAGGTAGGGGGGCTGTTGCCGGCATCCAGCCTGAGTGGAGGTGCGAGGTGAGGCACTCCTTCTGGGCTTCGAGCCTCGTACTCTTTGGCCTTTCCTTACTCGCGCCTTCTGCGGCCACTGCCACACAAACTGTGCAGATCCGTCTCGGCTCCGGAGACGCTTCCTCCCTGGAGATCCACGGGGAAGAGCGGGTTGTGGGTCGCATCCTCTCTGACTTTCCCGTTGACGCCGAAGGAACCCGTTTGGGCCAGAGCGCCGTCCTCGAACACCGGCTGCGCGCCGGAATTCACCTCGTCTCCGGCAACTTCAAAGTCGGGACGGAGTGGGACATCCTCTCCGGACAGCTCGTGGGGGACTTCTGGGACATTCCGGGAGCGGTGGACGAGCGACACCGGCAGATCGCCTCGGCGATTTCTCCGTTTGGTTTTGTGCCGCGGCGGGCCGCACTGACCTACAGCGCCGACAACCTGGTTATCGAGGCCGGACTCGTCACCTCCCACTGGGGGCTGGGCCTCGTCGCGAACAGCGGCGCGGACGATCCACTCTTCGGTCTCAGTGAGTTTGGCGATCGGGTGGCCCGGGTTCGGTCCACTTGGAAGGGGTCTGTCCCTGGGGGAGCACTCTTCGTGACGGCGGCCATGGACGCGGTAATCGGGGACGATGTAGGTCGGTTGGAGGCGGGCCAGCAGGCGATCCAGGCGCTCGCCTCGGTACTCTACGTCGGCAAAGGAAGCCGGATGGGGCTCTACACGGCCTACCGCCACCAGACGGAACTCTTGACCGCGCGGCAGACTGACGCATTGGTCGTTGACGGCTACATGGACCGGACGCGCGCTCTGGGCTCCAAAGGGCACCGCCTGCGCTTGGCGGTCGAGGGGGCCTTCATCTACGGCGAGACCGACCGAAGCCTCAGCTACTCGGAGCGAGGGGCGTTGGAGATCCTCTCGGGCGGCGCGGCTGCCGTTGCCACCCTGTCGATGCCCGACGACCTGCTCCGCGTGCACTTGCGAGCTGGTTGGTCGAGCGGAGACAACGACTCGAACGACGGCCGCAGTTCTGCTTTCTCCATGGACCGCAACTTCGGCGCCGGCATGGTGCTATTTGACCAGGTTCTGGGCTCTGTGGACGCCGCAGCACACGTCCTGGTCAGCGATCCTGAGCGTAGCGGTCAGCCGCCGGCGGGGATTGACGCTCTGGTGGGGGAAGGCGCCGTGCGAGGTGCTGCTTTCCTGCAGCCCGCGATCCAGGTGGCGCCGAAGCCCTGGCTGGAGTTCCGTGCCGGTGTGTTGCTGGCCACGGCAACGGCCCCCTTTGCACACCCCTTCTACAGCCACCGCGCCGGTGGAGTGGCCCGAAACCACCTCAATGTCGTGCCCGAAGGGCGCATGCTGGGAACCGAGATCGACTGGGGCCTGCGACTGGGCGGTGACCTTCCCGTTGGTGCCGGCGACAAGCTTCGGCTGGAGGTCTCCGTTCAGGGCGGCCACCTCCTCTTCGGCGAGGCCTTGCTCGGCGGAGAAGAGTCGATGGCCCACCAGTTGCTCTTAGCGGGCCGCTTTTGCTGGTAGCCCATCTGGCCCCGGTAGGGCCTTCGCTCAGCCGCCCTCTTCGATCCACGCCTCCACCTGCTGCCGCAGTACTCCAAGGCTGACGGCACCGGCCTCGAGGACGACGTCGTGGAAGGACTGGATCGAGAAGTCTTCGCCAAGGGCCTCTTTGGCTTGGGCTCGGAGCGCGCGGATCTCGAGTTGGCCCAGCTTGTAGGCCAGAGCCTGGCCCGGCCAGTTGATGTAGCGGTCGACCTCGTTCTCGATGTTGTTCAGAGCAAGAGGCGTGTTCTCGGCCAAGAACTGCTCCGCCCGCTCCCGGGTCCAGCCGAGGGCGTGGATTCCGGTGTCCACGACGAGCCGTGAGGCCCTCCAGGCGTCGAAGCTGAGTACGCCCAGCCGGTCGAGGTCGTCGGCGTAGAGGCCCATCTCTTCCGCTAGACGTTCGGTGTACAAGGCCCAGCCCTCTACGTAAGCGGTGATCCCCATGTGCCGGCGGAAGGCGGGCAACTCGTCCAGCTCCTGCGCGATGGCGATCTGTAGGTGGTGGCCGGGAATGCTCTCGTGGTAGGCCAGGACCCGCGCCTCGGCCCGGGGGCGGGTCTCCGGGGCATAGGTGTTGATGAAGTACTCGCCGGGCTTGGAACCATCGGGGTTGGGGCCTTGGTAGTAGGCGATGGTGGAGAAGGGGGCCTCGTACTCTGGGATCGGCCGGACGATGCAAGAGGCTTTGGGCAGGGTCCCGAAGAAGCGTGGCATCGCTGCCTCGGCCTCAGCCAAGGCATCGCGGGCGGCGCCCTCCACCTCTTCTGCCGTAGAAAAGTAGAGTGCAGGGTCGGTGCGGAGGCGCTCGAAGATGGCTGCTAGTTGGACTTCTTCCCAGAGCCTGCCCCCGACCTCGACGAACTCGGCGTGGATGCCTTCGAGCGCTTCCAGGCCGATCTGGTGGATGTCCTCGGCGCTTCGCTTGAGGCTGGTGTGGTGCTGGATCATCGCCTCGTAGCAGGCCTCTCCCTCGGGCAGGGCGCTCATTCCCGCCTCCTCGGGCGGCCTCGCATGGGGAAGGAGCTGCTCGCCGAGGAACTGGCGGTAGCGACGGAGGGCAGGCCAGACCACCTCCTCGACGGCCTCCTGGAGGGCCGCATTGAAGCTCTCCCTCTCGGACTCGGTCCAAGCCTCGCGGGGAGCTGTGACCGGTTGGAAGACCACTGCCTCGTCTTCGCCCTTGGCGATCTCGCGGTCCAGCATGTCGAGGCTGCGTTGGAGGCTCTCCCGATTGGGCAGGCGGCCGCTCTTCAGGCCCAGCTCCAAGTTGGCGAGAACGCCGTCGATGTGGGTGCCGAAGGCCCGGTAGCGGGCCACGAGATCGGCGCCGTCCTCTGCATCGTCCAGGTTGTGGAGGTCGGGTAGGCGGTTGACGGTGTCCAGGGAGTTGCTCCAGGGAGAGACACCCCACTGTTCGCTGTGGCAGACGCTGCGGTTGATCCCTGAGCGGAGCTCGTCTCGGAAAAGGGCCAGTGTCAGACGGTCGTGTGGCAGCAGGCTGTCTGCCGGGATGGCCTCGGCTCGCTTCAGCCAGCCTGCGCTCTCGGCCAGGCGGGCCTCGTATGCCTCGGGGCGGGTGTCGGCGAGCTGGGCGTTGTAGCGGGTGTCGCCCAAGCGTGTCGCCCAGGTGGGCCACCAGCTCATGTTGGCTTCCCAGTGTTCGAACAGGAGTTGGGCGAGGGCTGGGTCGGCGACCCCTCGGGTCGCTTCACTTTGGAGGGGTTTTGCGTCGGACATTGCGGTTCCAGCAGAAGTCGCCGGGGCTGGCTTGGGCCCGCAGGCGGCGAGGGTGAGGAGCAGGACCCCGGTGGCTGTGGCCCGAACGAGGCGAATACTGGGCATAAGAGTCATCCTGGAGGAGGGAAGGGGACGTGCGAAAGGAGGCGCTAGCGCGGGGTATCGGGGACGGGGCGCGGGCGGAATTCGAGGAGGGGGCCGTCGGAGTGATCGAGGACGAGCTGCAGCCCAGAGGCGGGCAGCGCGGGGATCTTGTGGACCCAGACGGCGCGGGTGGCCCGTGGGACCTCGGTCGGGCCGAGGGGAGTTGGGGCATCGGGACCGCAGTCCAGCTGCACGACGGCGTCTACGCGCCCGCTGCCGTCGGGCCCCTTGGCTTGCCCGGTGATCCTTGGGCAGGGCGAGGGCATCTCAACGAGGAGCCAGACGGGCGCGCCGGCCTCCGCCTGCATGGGAAAGGCCGAAGCCCGTCGCGACAGGGAATCGGGGTCCCCCCGCCGGCACATCCCTACCGCCGTCGCCATCCGAAAAGCGCGGTCCCTTACTGCACCGTCCTCGTGTTCGAGAAGGGGGGGCAGGAGCTGAACCATGCCGAACTCGGCGTGCGGACGACCGGGGCCGAGGAAGGTTCCGGCCAAGTACCAGCTTTCATCGGCCGGGAGTTCGGCGGCGGCTACCGCTTGGACGGCCGCGGCACAGGGGCTGGGGCCTCCCGAGCAGGCCGCCCTCAGCAGCTCGTTGAGCTTGTCCAGCTCGGCGGGCCTCCACCCTCCAGCTCCAGTACGCAGGCCCTTAGGCCGGCCCCGCTGGTCGCTCCCCAGCCGCTTCAGGACGGCAAGGATTGCCTCCTGCCGCCGCTGCTGGGCGCCAGGACTTGCGTCTACGCGGATGTCGTCGGAGTTCTGGGGCTCGGTGGTCGGGGCCGAAGAAGCAGAGGCCGGGTGTTCTCGCTCGCCTTCCGTTGTGGCCGATGACTCGGGTGCTGCTGGTTGGCTGGCTTCGGTAGGGAAGGCTGGAGCGTCCGCCTGATAGCAAGCGCTCGTCGGGAGAAGGAGTAGGAGGGGGAGGAGCCACCGCACGGGGCAGAACCTAGCAGCCGAGACTCATCCAAGCTTCCGCTGGCCCCCCACCCCTCCCGTCGGACGGGGATTCGGGCTAGGCTCGCCCTGTGATCCTGCCCCGACGCCCTCGGCTGTGGCTTGCCCCCTTGGCTTGTGCCTTCGCCGCTGCTCCGTCCCTGGCTTTCGCGGGAGAACTCCAACCCACGACGGCCCCGGCTCTCGATCCCGACGCTGCCGCTCACCTCATCCTGCGTGACTCCGTCGTCGACGAGGGAGCCCGCACCTTCGCTTGGGGGGGACGATTTGTCGGTGACCTCAACGGAGACGGTTCGGACGATGTGGCCTTGCCTTCTGGGGCCGGAGACCAGCTGGAACTCCTTTTCGGGCGGCCGGGCATGGCGCTGAGCGAGCCGGACGAGCTCGGCGACGACGGTGACACCACACTGCACCTTCCCGACGGCTGCCGCCGGGGCGACCTCTGGATCAGTCTCAGCCCCCTCGGCGACATCGACGGAGACGGGAACGATGACCTCGGCGTGGCCTGCCCGCAGGCCCAGGAAGTTGACGGGTCCCTCAGTTACCAAGGCGTCGTTGCCATCTACCTGGGGCGCTCCGGCGCTTGGAGTGGGAGCGTCTCCTCCCCGGATGTACTCCTGCTCGGCGAGCCCATCGAGACCGAGGGCTCCGACATCACCGCAGGATCCCTCTTTGCCGAGGATCTGGCCGGCGTCGGCGACATCGACGGCGACGGGCTCGACGACTTTGTGGTGACGGGCCGGGATGCCAGCGACTCGGAGACACCGACCTCCTTGGTCTTTCTCGGCGACAGCGATCCCGAGACGGCCCTGGTGACCAGCGCGGATGCGACCTGGTTCGTGCGGGGTGGAGAGTTCCTCCGTTGCCTTACCGGCCCCAGCGTAAACGCACTGGGCGACATCGACGGCGGCGGCCTGTCCGACTTTGCACTGCTCTGCGAAGACCAGCCGACTTCGGCCGGCGACGTGCCCAATTCGAGCGACATCGGTTTCCAGGTCTTCTACGGCGAGAGCCTTAGCGCGGGTGCGGCTGGGGAGCGGTTCTACTCGGACCGGGATCTGGCCCACGATGCGGGGACCGAGCATGTCGCGGTCCGGCATGCCAGCTCCGCCTTTGGGGATCTGGACGGCGAAGCGGGGGGCGAGTTTGGGATCGTCAGCTGGTCCAGTGCGGCCGGGACCGCGAGCGCCCAGGTCCTCTTGGGTGGATCCAACCTCGAAGGTGGGCTGTCGGGACTGGGTCCGCACCTGCCATTTTACCTCGGCACTGATGTCGACCACCGCGAGGGCCTCCAGCTGGCGGCGGCGGGCGATCTGATGGGCCAGGGCCAAGGCCTGTGGCTTCGCTACGGCACGGGCTCTGCGGCCCAGATTGGTCTGTTGCACAACTTCGATATCGGAGCCTGGGACGAGGCAGCAGTGCCGCCGGTCCAGGTGGTGTTCACTCCGCCCGGGGGTGCCACGATCAACGAGGAGTGGCGCCTTGGCCTCGGCGGCGTTGGCGACTTCAACGGCGACGGAACTGCAGACCTGCTGGTGCTCAGCGGGTACGAGGACAGCGGCTCGGGTTGCACCCCCGAACTCTGCGGCGGGGCCTGGCTCATCCTGTGCGCTGACGGCGACGGCGACGGACGCTCGGCCTGTGGGGGCGACTGCGACGATCGGGATCCGGGGCGGGGTCCTACCGTCTCCGAACAGTGCGACGCCATCGACCACGACTGCGATGGCGCTTCGGGCCAGGCCGATTTGGACGGAGACGGAGTCTTGGGCTGCGCCGGCGACTGCGACGACAGTGATGCCGAGCGATTTCCGGGGGCCGACGAGAGCTGTGAGGACGAGACCGATACCGACTGCGACGGTCTCGCCCCGCAGGAGGATTCCGACAACGACGGCGCCATTAACTGCGAGGACTGCCAGCCGTGGATGGACGAGAGCTACCCCGGCGCGACGGAGATTTGTGACGGGCTGGACAACGACTGCAACGACGTGCTGGACCCCGAAGAGCAAGACATCGACCAGGACGGGACCCGGGCTTGCGACGACGGCAGCGGGATCACCGATTGCGATGATCGAAATCCCTTTGTCCACCCCCTCCGCTTCGAGGACTGTACTAACGGCGTCGACGACGACTGCAACGGACAGATCGACGAAGACGAGGACGCCGACTCCGACCAGGTCACTCGCTGTCAGGGGGACTGCAGGGACGATGACCCGACGGTCTTCCCCGGTGCGGCCGAGCTCTGCGACGGGCTGGACAACAACTGCAACCAGGTGGTGGACGAGGGACGTGACCTAGACGGGGATGGCTTTTCGTCTTGCCAGGGTGACTGCGATGAGGACGACCCCAGCGTGTTCCCGGGCGCTACGTCCCACTGCGACGGCACCATCGACGGGAACTGCGACGGTGTTTCGGACCTGGTTGACGCTGATCAAGACGGCTTCTCTCCCTGCGGTGGTGACTGCAACGATACAGAACCCGGAATTCACCCCGCGAGTCTTGAGTGGTGCGATCGCCTCGACAACGACTGCGACGGTACGGTCGATCTGCCCTTCGACACAGACGGCGACGGCTGGGCTGTCTGTCTTGGGGACTGTGTCGACCAGGACTCCCAGCGCCATCCGCAGATCCAGGAGCCCGATTGCTCCGACGGGGCCGACGGGGACTGCGACGGGACCTTGGACTCCCAGGACAGCGACTGCCCCACGCCCGAGCCGGTTGTGGAGCTGCCCCCCCGGCCCCATGGACTGAGCTGCGCGGGCTGTGGGAGTACGCTGGAGGGCAGCCCGAACCGGTACTTGGACCCCAGAGGGCTCCTCGCGCTGGCCGTCCTCCTGGTGTTTCCGATTCGTCGGCGCCGCCGAGTTGGACGCCGCAGCAGGCCCGGTGGGCTGCGCCGAGTGCGGAGGTTGCCTTCGGCCCGCGGTGCCTCGGCCGTCTTGCCGTCGCTCCTGGCTGCGGCGAGCCTCGCCCTAGTCTCCGGGCTCTTCTTGCCGTCCTCCGCCCATGCCCGCAAGGAGCCCGCAGTCGTCGTCTACCTCGCCTCGCAGCCCGACATCCGCTACATGGCCGAGGCCACCGCGG
>CAZQTQ010000112.1:9487-10967 GCA_964596025.1 uncultured Rickettsiales bacterium | reverse complement strand
AGGGGACGTCGAGGTTGACCGTATAGACCGACGCGGGGCGTTGAGCAGCGGTGCTTGTACACGACCTGGTGCCCTTGCCGATCATGCCAACTCGGGTGCCCCGATTATGATGGGAGCATGTCCCCGGAAACGACCATCGCCAGATATCGCGCCGTTTCGGCTGGCGCGTTCCTGGCGGGCATGGTCGGCATGGACCTGTTTTTGAACTTCTTCTGCGTCGGGTTTGCGCTGGTCATCTACCTCGTCGTCGGTGGTCTGGGCGCCTGGTTTGGGGGCTCTCGTCATGACTGGCTTTCGCGCGACAGTGGAGGTGCCCGGTTCGTTCGCCGGGTGGGCGCGTTCCTTGCCTTCTTCTCCGTTTGCGGGATCGTCGTCCAGTTCGCTTGGCCTGTGAACTGGGAGACGCACTGCTCGTGGCGGTATTGCGGCCGCGCAATGGGGCCAAGCTTGTTTAGATCCCCCTATCCCGTCGGCAAGCCAAACTGTTCGGCGTGGCACATGTGTGCAAACGAATACCCGTTCACACCGGTTGAAGACGACGCTCTCCTGCGACGAATGGCTCGGCAAGGTTGCGAGCCGCCGTAACGGTCAGTGACCCACCGGCTCCTGCCTTCAATTGCAGTTGCCCTCAAGCGTACGGTGGTTGACCGGCGGGCTGAACGTTACGTCGCCCTGGAACTGCAACACCCCGTGGCCGGTCGACCACAGCGTGATCTCGTCGCATAGCCCAAAGTCGCCGTACACCGTGGTGACGTGACAAAGGTCGAACCAGTCCGTAGCAGAGCCGATGTTCCCGAAGCCGCCCAAGATGTGGTGACCGCCGATGTTGTGGTTGTCGCTGTACCAGAGGTAGCCGGCTAGCCACTGGAGTTCTAACCAGCTCAGCGGGAAAGTGCCTCCTAGGGTGCTGCCGTCCCAATAGTCGCAGCGGTGCTCCCGGAAGTGCACGGTGTTCATCCCGACGTCGACGTCCACCTCGTAGAACTCGGTGGTGGTACGCGTGGCCCCGGTCAGGGTGCCGGTGGTGAACAGCGAGGACGCGACCCCCTGGGTGTTCGCCAGCGACGTGGAACAGCCGGTGGAGCCCCACTGGGGGAACTCGTTCGAGGGGTAGGAGTCCACGAAGTATCCGGCGGGCACCTTCGGGCCGTTGTAGACGACCGACAGGATGGCCGCATCTGACCAGCCCGCGCAAGTTGTGGGCGCGGTCGAGTCATCGTCGTCCCCAGTCGAGTCGTCGTCATCGGACGAGTCGTCGTCGTCGACGGTCGAGTCATCGTCATCGCCGGCTGAGTCGTCGTCGTCGTCTCCGCTGGCGGAATCGTCGTCGTCCGTCACGTCATCGTCATCGCCATCGGAAGCGGTGGTGTCGTCGTCGTCCCCCCCGTCCGAGTCGCATGCGGGCATCCCGACGATGACGGCCAGGGCGAGCAAGAGCATGAGCAGGCGGTCGCGCTTCAAGACTCCCCCTCGGAGCAGT
>CAZQTQ010000112.1:0-9387 GCA_964596025.1 uncultured Rickettsiales bacterium | reverse complement strand
GCCCAAGCAGCCTACCAAGACCTCAGCGCCGGACAGTCACGCGTCTTTGCCAGGGGGACAGGCGCGCCCAGCGCTAGAAGCGAACGGTTCCTGCGGGCAGATAGGTCTTCAAGTCGATCCACTGGAGGTAGGGATTCTCTTCTGAGGAAGACTGCACACTGTTTGCCCAGACGCGCCACGCGAAGTCAGGATGCCCGTTCACGTCGTCGTCCCAGCTGCCCGAGATGATCTCACCGGCCGGGCTCGCCTCGAGGGTGAAAAACCAGTGCTTGACGAAGCCGTTCGGATTGTCGGGGTTCGAGTCCACGTGGGTGTAACCGACGCCATCGGTGGCGAACTGAACACTCAGCTCCCCCGAGAACTGGCGCACATCTCCCGCACCAGATCCGGTCTCGCTGAGGGTCAGCTCGTAAGCCCAGGCAGGGTAGTTCCAGACCTCCTCGTTGGCCGAGGTGTCGAAGACCAGCGGCTCCTCGCGTGCTGCGATCGTGGCATAGAGCAGGGTCAGGACGCCGACCGGAGAGAGATCCTCAATGACATCGGTGGCCTCACCCCGGTACCTGCTGCCCCACGAGCTATGCACGACACCGTAGTAGCTCTCGGAGAGCAGCCCTTTCTGGTCGCCGACCGAGAGCTCCATCGTGTGGGTACCCCCCAAAGAGAACTCGACGGTGTGCGACTCCCGTGGCTCGTTGGTCAGGATGGCAGCGGCCGACCAGCCGTTGCAGTGGCCGAACCAGGTGGAGCCGGCGGGGCTCCAGTGGTTGAGGGCCTCCCAGGCCGGAGCGAACCATGGGTTGGACCCGGAGGTGTTGCCGTTGACCTGCTGGAGGAGACTGAACTTGTCCAACGGAGACAGCTTGTCGATCTCCACATCGAAGGCCTCGTAGTTGGCGTGCCAGTTGGTACCAGCCATGAGCCTGCCGGCATCGATCGCGATCTGGCCGCCATCGATGCCCGAACGGACGGCGTTGTAGTAGTCGACGACACTGTCGCGCAGGGTTTGCTGCGCTGCGCGGTACTCCTCAACCTTCTCGGTGTACTCGGTGGAGTCCGCCAGGCCGTTCAGGCGGAGATCCCGGAGCTCATCACCGAGGTTCTGGATGTCGGTGGCAGGAGAGATGAACACGTCCCGCTGCAGTTGAGAGACCGTGTTGTCCTCTCCGGAGAGGAAGCCGAAGGCCAGCGCCCCTTCGGACTGGCGCCACCAGGAGCCAGCCCAGGGGCGGTCTCCTTCGGGAACCTCATAGCTGTGGGTTCCCAGGAGTGCATCCACCGAGAGCTGCCCACCGAGATCTACGCCCTGGTCCAACAGCGTGACGAAGTCATCGTCTTCTTCGTCCGATCTGCCGGCCAGATCGTCCGCCAGCTCCTCGACCTCCTCATCGCTCAGCAGACGAGCCTCGAGGGAGTCCGTGCTCGTCAGCTCGGCCCAGGGCATACCGGCGGTCAAGGTCTGGGTGATGGGGTTGCCGCTGATCATGTCGTCGAAGGTGACGACGAGCGAGGTCTCCGAAGCCCCGGTGACTGTGACCCTCTGGCCGTTGGCCAGGACGGTGGTCCCGTCCTGGCGCGGCACCGGCCCAGGGGGCAGAAAGCAGGGGGTCACGAAGAGGCTGGACTGACCCAGCCGGTTCGAGTCACCATCCAACTCGAGTGCTCCTACCGTCCAGGCCTCGCTCCGACGTACACCCTCTTTGGTCCAGAATGCGACCTGATCGGTGACCTTGAGGCTGTCGTCACGGACGACGAGGTAGAGCTTGGGGTCCATCTCCAGCATCGCCCCCCCGATGTTCAGGGCGGGATGGAGGGAGAACTTCAGCACCGTCAGCGTGCTCTGCGCGCCGCCGCGGGTGGCGGCATCGTAGAGGGGGTCCCCTTCGGCAGGACTCAAGCCGGTCTGCAGGACCTCCCCGAGCCACCACACCGGATCGGACCAGGGATCGCTGGCATCCATGGTGCTGCCCACCTCGTCTGCCGCTGGGTCCAATGTGTGTGGACCCCGCTCGGTCATTGGAGGCAGGAGCCTGCGCTTTGCCTCGATGACGAATTCCTCTTTGGCGTTCCAGGTGGGCCGAAGCGTCTCACCTGGGAATTCGGAGTCGTCGTCATCCCCAGCCGAGTCGTCGTCGTCCCCGCCCCCGCCACCACCACGACTGGAGACGCATGCGGCGAAGCTCGCCATGATGGCGAGCGCGAGCAGCAGCAGGGACAGGCGGTCGAGCTTCATGACTCCCCCTCGGAGCAGTGCCCAAGCAGCCTACCAAGACCTCAGCGCCGGACAGTCACGCGTCTTTGCCAGGGTGGAGCTGGGGCACCCCTCACAGCTCCCAGCAAGGGGCCGTACAAACGTAGCCGACCGTCACATTTCCGGCCGTCCGAATCCGACTACAGGAATAGCCCGCCGGACACTCCTGCCCCGCCCAGCAGTCGACACCACAGTAGTACGGCTCGCTTCCGCTCATGTTGAGGCACCAGTTGGGCCCATCGACTCCACCGTTGCAGTCAAACTTCGTCTCACACTCAGAGCAGTAGTAACCACCCGATTGGTAGCATTCCCCGCTGACTGCGTTGCAGAACTCACCGAAATCACAGTCCAGAAGGGTAGAACGGCAGCTCGCCTTCACGCAGGTACCGTCCTCGCAGGTCTCCTCCGCCGGACAGTCCCCGTCGTTCTGACAGCCGGCCTGACAAGCCCAGTTGCCTGCGCAGACCGAACCCAAGGGGCAGTCCATCGACTCCCAGCACTCGACGCTCTCGCAAGTCCCCCCGAGACAAGCAGTGCGGCCCGCCACGGCCAGGCAGTCGACGTGGTCCCGACAGGCGCCTGCCGGGGGGGCGGTTCCGCTGAGGGGGCCCTCGTAACGAAGCCCCAGGCGGCTGCCGGCCGGAGGAAGGGTGTCGGTGAAGTTCAGGAACCAGGAGGGAGAGCTCGTGTCGCTCCCCTCGTCGACAAGGGTCCAGGGATAGGACCCTGCGGGGTCCAGTTCGGTCGGCTCCGAAGCACCCTCCGGGCTCATGTAGAGGACCGCCTTCGCAGTGACCGCCACGCCGCCGAGGGTGAAGCTCCTTCGCTGCCGAGCGTTTCGCCGACCGATCTCGGTGAGCGCCGGTGCCAGGTCCTCCTCGCAGATGGACTGGACCACTCCTCCCGTCCGACTGGCCAGGTCTTCGTAGCGATAGGCCGCAGCAGCGACTAACTCCCCCGATGGCGTCTGGCAGTCTGCGGCGACCCCATCGACAGCAGGGATGAGCCCGGAGGTGTTGACGGCTTGCCGTCCGAAGTCGCCTTGGATTGCCTGGAGGGCAGCGAGGTGGCTGCGAGTCCCCCCGTGGGAGCGATCTTCCGAGTCGGAGACGAAGAGGATCGACAGCAGCCCATCCTCTCTCAGAAAGTCGCTGTTCTCGCCGCTGCTCAGGGGCTCACTGAGGGCGGCGGCCGCCGCGTCGAGTCCTCTCTCGAAGCTGGAGCCCCCGATGCCGACCTGCACGTTCTCCGCAAAGACCTGGGCCGCATTGGCGGTTGCGATGTCGATGACCTTGTGGCCGCCAGCATCGACCAGTCGACCCTGATGCTCGGGATCGCTCATGTCGGTAGTGGTGACGCCGATGTGGTAGTCGACTCCGACCTGCTCGAAGTACTGGACCAGAGCGGCGAAGCCCTGCCCGAGCGCGGCCTGCTTGTCCTCCATCATGCAGGGCGTGTCTTCTTCTACGATGCAGAGGTTGTCCACCACCAGGAGGAGGTCGACCTGGGCTGGACTGGCCTGGGTGAGCATGATCGTTGGGAAGCTGTTGAGGGCAGAGTCGTCATCGTCTCCCGCCGAGTCGTCATCATCCGAGGCGGCGTCATCGTCATCTGAGGAACTACTAGACCCCGGCCCACACCCCACACACAGGGCCAGTGCCAGCAGGGCGAGTAGGAGACGAGTGAGCTTCATGGGTCCTCCCCAGGGTGCCCAAGCAGCCTACCAAGACCTCAGCGCCACACAGTCACGCGTCTTTGCCAAAGCGGAGGTGGGAGGCTGGTGAGTATCCGCCCGGGGGGCCAGGAGCCGCCGAGCTAACATGAGCCCTCTTATCGGACCGATACGCTGCTCGGAGAACGAGGGGGTCGGGGGAGAGCGGCTCCAATCTGGCTTGCCACCACTCCCCGCTCGTGAAATTCTGATGGTCCCGAGGGGGACTATCAACACTGGGAGGTCGATATGGGTTTTGGTAGCGAACGCCGCTCTGCTGAACAGACATCTGGCAATTCCTCATCCACCGGCAGCGCATCCGAGCAGGAGCGGGGCCCGGCGGCGGCGGGCGGCTTCCAGGCGGGCTTAGACGCCAACAGCCCCAAGGCTAGTTCGGGCGAGAGCGACCCCGCCATGGTTCAGCTCGTGGGGGAGATGGAGAAACTCTCGGCCCGCAATGCTTGGTCCGGCGTGGAAATCTCGTACCAGAGGATGAAGGGACTCGACAGCGAGATCTCCGGCCATTGCCACCACCTCGGTGCCCTGGCTGCAAAGACCACCGGAGACGTGCGAGCGTGGCAGATGCGTCTCCGCAAGGCCGAGGCTGCGGGCGTCGACGTCAGTGAGGCTGGTGAGGTCAGGGGGGGGCTCGAGGGAATCGACGACCAGTTCGTCCGGGTGTTCATCCAGACCGCCACGGAGCGACCGAAGTCGGACAAGAAGGCCGAAAAGATAGGCGGGCCGGTGCTCACCATCAAGTCCATGCCGTTCGCGCCAGACCAGGCCAATGCCGTCAAGTTCGCGCAGAAGGAGTTCAGCGAGCGCTGGGTCTTCGAGGGCATGCTGGCCCACGGCGACTACACGCTGGAGCACGAAGGCCGCACGAGGCCGTTCGAGGTCGCCAGCTACTCCTCGGACGTCCAGGAGACGGTCTGAGTCCGCCTGGCGTCGGCTCTGCTCGGGCTGCCTGACGGAAGACGCAGAACCCGAACGCCCCGTCGCTGCCGCGGCGGAGCGTTTGACTCCCGGACCCGCCCCTGCCCCTTAGAGGTCGATGGACTTCAGCAGGGTGGCGGCGGCCATGAAGTTCTCTGCTGTGATCCCGTGAGCTGCGTGCGTGATGTTCCCCTCCGTGTCGTATTCGGGGTACTGCACGACGAAGGGGCGGTGATACAGCTCGACTCGGGCCAGAGGCCGATCGGCAGGGACCGTCATGGCGAAGTACAGAATGTCCGATCGCCAGGGCCCCGAGCCGAGGGTCCACTCCCGGCCTACCCCGCCATAGGGGTAGATGGCGTGGATCGCGCTGCCGTCCTCGTAAATGAACTTGAGCGTGAGATCCTTCTCCCACCAGAAGTGGTCGCGATAGGGCCCGTCAGGGAAGGCGGCAAGCTCCTCAAAGGTCTCGGGATCGGTGGGGTCTACGATCCCGGGCAGGTTCCCCTGATATTGAAGCGGCTCGTAGAGGATCGTGGCCTCGTCGTAGGCTGGGTGGTAGCTGCCATAGACCGTGTAGACCGGGATGTTCCACTCCTGAGGAACGTAGCAGGGCAGCGTCTCCCAGCCGCGCAACTCGAGGCTCTCGTCGTGACGGGTCAGGACCCGATTGCCCTCGGCGTCGAACTGTAGGGTCGGGTAGCCGTCGGTGATCGGCAAGTGGAAGATGCCCTCGCCGCTGCGCTCGTAGGGGACGGCCCCCTCGCTTGGCAGTGCGGCGCCGTTCATGTGCCGAAACATCGCGTAGGCGGAGAAGTCCGAAAAGCCGTCCCAGGGACCCGGTCCGTCGCTGCGGGTCTCCAGGCAGTAGTTGCTGCGCTGCATGGCGTCGGAGCGTTCCTCGCCGAAGTTTTCTGAACTGCTGTCCTCGCACAAGGGCGAGATGAGTTCGTCGATGTTTTGGTAGTAATTCCAGCTGTCTCCGCGGCCCCCGCCGTTGTTTTCGACCCCCCCATAGGGGTAGCGGTAGTCCCATTGTTCGGGCGCGGTGTTCTGGTAGGGACCCTCACCCCAGTGCGGAAGGCTGAGGGCGTGGCCTCCCTCGTGGATGGTGATCCCCTCGTAGTCCGCGCTGACGAAGGCCTTGCCGCCGCCCCACCCCCCAGGGAACAGGCCCCCGGTGTGGCCGTAGTAGTAGCTGTGAGAGAAGTCTCCCGTCGCCCGAAACAGGGCATCGATGAAGAGCAGTGCGGTCGCATTGAGGTCGCCGTCGTGGAGATCGGGGTGCTCGCTGCAGTCATCGGTCGCCTCCGACTCGTCGTCACGACAAAGCCGAGCCTCCACGAGGACTGGGGGAACGCCCTCTTCCGACCAGGGCCCCCCTGAAACCAGAGTCGGCAACTGCAATTCCCTGGGGAACCGGGCGAGCCGGGTGTGACTGGCTGGCATGGCCGAGGCGAAGTCGGGCAGGAAATCGTCTCTGGGCTCGATGTCCTGGTCTTCGTCGTTGTAGTTGAGCACCGACATGGGCACCACCACCAGGTTGATCTCGGGCTTGGGACCCAGTCCAAGGTCTTCGGCGGAGAAGTGTCGGCTCGCGGGGCCTGCGGTGATCTCGAGGGCGACACCTTCTCTAAGCCAGGTCCTCGGCAGGGTGGCCGTGAAGTGGTTCGCGCGATCGTCGACCGCGAGCTCCCCGGTGTCCGAGAGGGTGCCGGGCCCTGCGAGACAGCGGCGGCCGATCAGACCGTCGTCGGTCGTGGCCTCGACCCGGACTTCCGGTGCTTCTCCGATGCCATCCACCTGCACCTGGAGGTAGGCCGGTCGGTCGGCGGCCAGGTAGAAGAAGGGCCACTCGGGTTCCATCAGGTGGGTCTGTGCCAGGAAGACCCTGCCAATCTCGGCGCTGTCGTTGGGGGCACCGCTGCACTCGACGTCGTCCTCGGGCTCGGGAGCGCAGTACTCCTGGTAGTCATAGGACAGGGGCAGCGGCGAGTGGAAGTCGGCAATGACCTCGCCCGAGTGGTCCCAACAAGGGCTGTCGTCGGGGCCCGGGTCGATCGTATCGAGATCCTCAAGGGGAGGGGTACAGGCCATCACGCTGAAGCCGAGCAGCACCGAGGACAGACTGAGCGGGTGCCACCGCAGTGAGCCTTTGTGGAGACAACTCATTCGCATGGATGGGCCCTCTGGGACTGTCGTTCCGACAAGGTGCGTCATGTTAGCTGTGCCCGCCCCGCCTTCGGTCTGGATCCGCGACGTTGGTCCCACTCTCCGTGTGACTAAGTTGAGAGTCTTCGAAGCTCGCTCGCTGGTGAGTGAAAACTGGGGGGTATCAGCCAAGTGCCGAGCGCGCGTCGGCGAGGTCCTGGCCCAGCTCAGAGTCCGGACCAGCCTCGACTTCGATGGCGATGGCCGTAGCTTCGGCGAGGGCGACAGCGGCAGCGCTCGGATCTCCGGCGAGGTGTTCGACCCGTGCCTTCTTGCACAGCAGCTTGCCCAGCTCCACCTTGTAGGCGCCACGAACCTGGGATTCGCCCTTGTCGAGGAGGGCGCGGGCCTCGTTGAAGGCGCCCTGCTGGACGCGGATGAGGGCGAGAAGGCCGCGGAAGGCGCCGGCGGCGACGGGCCAGGTCTCGTCGCTAATCGCGATGGCATCTCGAAGGTGGGCCTCGGCGGACGGCAGATCGCCCTGGGACAACAGGAGATCACCGAGGTTTCCGAGGGTGATGCCCTCATTTCGGCGATCCACTACCTCGCGAGCAACGACCAGGGCCTGCTGGTAGTGCTCCAGCGCGTCGGGGATGCGGCCTCGCTCGAGATGGAGGCTCCCGAGGTTTCCGAGGATGATGCCCTCATGTTTGCGATCGCCCACCTCGTGAGCAACGGCCAGGGCCTGCTGGAAGTGCTCCAGCGCGTCGGGGATGCGGCCTTGATCGTAGTGAAGGCCTGCCAGGTTTCCGAGGATCAGGCCCTCATTTCGGCGATTCCCCACCTCGCGAGCAATAGCTAGGGCTTGGTTGTAGTGCTCCAGCGCGTCGGGGATTCGGCCTTGCTGCCCATGGAGGTTCGCGAGGTTTGCGAGGGTGAGGCCCTCCTCTCGGCGATCCCCCACCTCTCGAGCAAGGGCCAGGGCACGGTGGGTGTACTCCAGCGCCTCGACAGGACGCCCTGCCAGCCTCAGCAGCCAACCGGATCTGCGAGACAACCGCCCCTGGGTTCCGCGGCTTACCGGCTCCCCCAAGACCCTCTCCAGCAGCGCGATGCCGTCGGAAATCGGGCCGTGCAGTCGAAACACCTCCCATGCTGCCAGAGCACAGCCCGCCGCTGCCTCCGGCTCGCCTGCCGCCAGGCCTACATCGACGCCCGCCAGCAGGTTCTCTAGCTCCAGGACCAGGGTCTTGTGCCGCTCCACGCCACCGTGGGTGTCCAGCGATTCGAGGAAGGCCTCTGTGCCAGGGGATGCGAAGTGCTGCGCGTGCCGGAGCGCTGTCGCCCCCTCGTCTGCACCAAGCTTCTCCGCCGAATACTCCCGAATCGACTCCAGCATCCGGTAGCGGACATGCCCCGGGTAGGGCTCCACTCGCCGCAGCAGGCTGTGGTCCACCAGGGCCTCCACCACGTCCATCACCCATGGGGCTTCCTCGAAAGCGTCGAGGTCGACCACCGCCTCGGCCGCCTCCAGCGTGCAGCCACCGTGAAACACCGAGAGCTGCGAAAGTGCCGATTGCTCGTGGGGTTTGAGCAGCTCCCACGACCAGTCGATTGCACCCCGCAGCGTGGCTTGGCGGGCCGTCTGGTCGCGGCGCTGGCCCCGCAAGAGCTTGAAGCGCTGAGAGAGGCGGGAGAGGATCTTCTCCGCAGACAGCATCCTCACCCGCGCCGCTGCAAGCTCTACTGCCAGCGACATGCAGTCGAGACGCCGGACGATCTCGGTCACCACCGACTCGTTCTCGGCGATGCGGACAAAGCCAGGCTGTACTGCCCGCGCCCGGTCGTAGAACAGGCTCACCGCCTCGGCTACCGGCAGCGGGTCGAGGTAGAGCACCTCCTCGCCGCCGATGCGCAGCAGCGTCCGGCTGGTCACCAGGAACACCGCCTCGGGCGCACGCTGAAGCCAGCGGCCTACGGTCTCGGCGGCCTGCTCCACCACCTGCTCGAAATTGTCCAGAATGAAGAGCACCCGACCCCGGCCCAAGATGGCGTTGGCGAGCTGCGCCTCAGGGTCCTTGCTGGTCAGCGGCACGTCGAGCGCTAAGCCCATGGCGCTCATGATCCCCGCCTTGGTCCGCGACTCCGTGAGATCGGCGAACCACACTCCTCCGGGGAAATCGCTGAGCATCTTTGCGCCAAAGCGCTGGCTCAAGCGGGTCTTGCCGGTGCCGCCCGCTCCCAAGAGCGTGATGAGGCGCTGGCCATCCGCCACTCGCTGCTCCAGCTCCACCAGCTCCTCCTGCCGACCGAAGAACGAGTCGGGGTGGGATGGGAGGTT
>CAZQTQ010000111.1:0-11049 GCA_964596025.1 uncultured Rickettsiales bacterium | reverse complement strand
GGGGTCGACGCCGACGGTGATGGCTCGGCTGAGGGTGTGGACTGCGACGACACGGACGCTGCGATCTACCCGGGTGCGGTCGAGACCTGCGACGACGGGGTGGACGACAACTGCGATGGCGGCGACTGGACGGCTGAACAGGATCGGGACGAGGACGGATTCGGGCCCAACGGCCCGGACTGCGGCGGAACGGACTGCGACGACGAGGACGACGGCATCAACACCGATTCCGTCGAGAAGTGCGACGACGGGGTGGACAACAACTGCGATGGCCTGGACTGGACCGCCACCCAGGATCTCGACGGCGACGGGGAGTCGCCCGACTCCCGAGACTGCGACGGCACCGACTGTGACGACTTTGACGCCGCTCTAAACACGGCCGACGCCGATGGAGATACGGTCAGCTCCTGCGCTGGGGATTGCGATGACGCTGAGGCCCTGGCCCGACCCGGTCAAGACGAGGTATGCAACGACAGCGTCGACAACGACTGCGACGGCGAAGCCGACAACTTGGATGTCGATGGGGACGACAGCATCAGCCCGGAGTGCGGGGGTGACGACTGTGATGATGAGAACCCCAGCACCAATCCCTCGGCTACTGAGTCGGACGCCACCTGCTCCGACGGCATCGACAACGACTGTGACGCCCTGGCCGATGCAGCGGATTCGGATTGCTTCGAGGCTCCAGAGGTCGACGCCGGCGACACCAGCCAAGAAGCCTACATGGGCGGGGTGGCGGTCGCCGTCTTGAATGGCAGTGCCACCACGGACGCCAACGCCGCCGACGTCCTGAGCTACAACTGGTCCCTGGTGACCGACCCCGCCTCCTACACCGGGGTCACGGTCGAGTTGCTGACCGACCCCGCTTCGCCCTATGCCTACCTGCGCTTCCATGCCGAGCCTTCGGCGCCCGACAACGATTGGGAGTTTTTGGCCACCCTGGTGGTTTCCGATGGGCTTCACACGACGGCGGCTGACGACGACCATGCGACGACTACGGTTCGGTTCTTCCGGCCGCAGTACTACGATACCGCGACGATGTGTGCGCTCGGTCAGAGCGGCGGCGCGGGCAGTTGGACGGTACTGATGGGTCTGTTCCTTGGACTAGGCATGCTTCGGCGTCGTCGGCAGGCCTAGTCTCAAGCCGAGCCTCCGAACCGGCGGCCCCTGGGCGCGCGGCCCGGTCTAGCCGCAGATGACGTGGCAGCGCCGCGATGGCGTTGCTACCCTTGGGTAGAGATGACTCCGCCTGCTGGTCCCCTGCACGCCCTACCCCCGTCGGATAAGCCAGAACTTGGCCGGCTTCAGGCCGCGATCGAGTCGGTTGTCTTCGGAAAGAGCGAGGTGATTCGGGACGCTCTCTGCGCGGTGTTGGCGGGTGGCCATCTCTTGCTCGAGGACGTCCCTGGGGTGGGCAAGACCACCCTGAGTAAGACGATCGCCCTCGCGCTGGGGTGCAGCTTCTCGCGTATTCAGTTTACGGCCGACCTCCTGCCGGGCGATGTCACCGGCGTTCCTGTCTACATGAAGGAGCGAGGGGAGTTTCAGTTCCACTCTGGACCGCTCTTCGCTCAGGTTGTCCTGGCCGACGAAATCAACCGCTCGCCTCCAAAGACTCAGAGTGCGCTGCTGGAGGCCATGAACGAGGGCCAGGTGACGGTCGATGGTGAGGCTCACGTCTTGCCGAGGCCCTTTGTGGTCCTTGCGACCCAGAATCCACTCGAACACCACGGGACCTATCCACTGCCCGAGTCCCAGCTCGATCGCTTCTTGATGCGCTTATCGGTGGGTTACCCCGACCCGGAGAGCGAGCGTCTGGTCCTGCAGGGGCAGGGGGACCCCGACGCCGTCGACGCCGTCTTGACTCCGGCCCAGGTCGTAGGCCTTCAAGATCGCGTGGAGCGTGTGTTGGTCCATCGCGATCTCGAGGACTACGTGTTGCGCCTGCTGGCTGCGACCCGAACCCATCCTCGCCTTCGGGTCGGCATCTCGCCCCGCGGTGGTCAAGCCCTGGTTCGGTCCGCAAAGGCCCGGGCGGTCTTGGCGGACCGGGACCACGTCATCCCTGACGACATCCGTCACCTGGCGCCCAGGGTGCTCACGCACCGTCTGGTCCTCGCTGAGGACCCCCGGGACACTCTGAGCTTGCAGGCCGAGGCACGGGCCATTCTCGACGGCATCCTGGCCACCGCAGACCTGCCTCTGTAGTGGGGGCTCGGGCCCATGTAGTCTTGCGTCGGTGGCGGCTCTTGACCGCTCCCTGGCGACGGGTCCGCCCCACCCCAGAGGGCTGGGTCTTCTTCGCCTGCTGCTTCGCCGTAGCCTTGGCGGCAACGAATACCGGTAACAACCTGCTCTATCTCATCTTCGGGACGATGCTCGCGTTCGTAGCCCTGAGCGGAGTTCTCTCTGAGGTCAGCATCCGGCAACTGGAGGTCGAGCGTCTCTTGCCTCTGGAGATCGTCGCGGGACGCCCCGCGAGCGGTCGGTGGCGGATCCGTAATGGAAAGGGCTACCTGCCGGCCCTGGCCGTTGATCTCGACGAAGTTTGGGCGGGGCCGAACCTGGATCCGGCGAGCCGGCATCAGCCACTCCCCTATCTGCAGGCGGGGTGTGCCGACGAAGTTCTGGGGCAGTGGACCTTCCGTCGGAGAGGCGAAGTGGCGCTCTGGGGCGTGCGGGTCTCGACCTGCTGGCCCTTCGGGATCCTCCGGAAGAGCTACCTGCTCCATCTGCCCCAGGAGGTCCTGGTCTATCCCCAACCCCGTCCGGGGGGGATAGTCCGGACCCTTGCGGGCCCCGAGGTGGGTCAAGGCCAGGCGGGAACTGCGGTGGGCAACGAAGGATTTCGAGACCTCGCTGCTTACCGGCCCGGGGACGACAAGCGACGGATCCACTGGCCCAGCTCGGCTCGACGGGACGATCTGCTGGTCGTGCGGGGTGAGGGGGCGGCCTGCGGGCGGGTCGAGGTCTCCCTGCGCCCTGTAGCAGCTGAGGGACGGCCCCCCGGCTCTTTGGTCCCGGAGGACGATCCCTTCGAACGCGCGGTCAGCGAGGCAGCCCATGCCATTGAACACGCCCTGCAGGTCGGAGAAGAGGTGGTCCTTCGGCTGCCGCGAGCGGTCTTGGGCCCGGCCCATGGCGAGCTGGGCCGTAGGCAGCTCATGGAAGCCCTGGCCCGCCTCCCCAGGGGAGGTCGGGGGTGAGCGACTCGGTTCTTGCCGGGGGCCGTGGCTGGTACCGGAGAACCAGTCCGGGAATGCCCTTCCTGAGGCTGGCCCGCTGGAGCCGGGTCGGGGTCGCCGTCTGCGGGTTCTTAGCTTTGGCCTTGGGCGACCAGCTCGGTGGGGTCGCCGCCGCTGCCGCCGCCTCGGCGCTGCTCGCCACGATGTGGGGAATTCGGCCGTCTTGGTCGCCCCGAACTTGGACCGCCTTGCAGCTGCTCTTTCTCCTCTGGATTGCGGCTGGTCTGACCCTCCTAGCCCGGCCGGCGTTGACGGTCTTCGCTGAGCTCCTCGTCTTCGTCCAAGTTCACCGTCTGCTCTCCCACCAGGGCGCCCGCGACGATGCCATCGTCTGCCTCATCAGCTTCGGACAGCTCTTGCTCGCCACAGTACTCACAATCGAGCCCCTGTTCTTTGCCCTCTACGTTGCCTACGTCGTCTTCTTGCTGGGCACCCTGCTCTGTGCCCAACTCCAGCGCTCCGTAGAGAAGCGCCACCGCCTCGTTATGCCAAGTGGCCGTGCCGGCCCCTCTGCCTATGCCCCGCTGGACGCACTGGCCCGCTGGCCCGTGGTGGCCTCGGGCATGGTGTCGGGATTGGCTTTGGTTGCCAGCTCCGTACTCCTGTTCTTTGTCCTTCCGCGTGCCCAGGCTTCCTTCCTGGAGGGCCGCCTCTTGCCCGCAATCGCGGTCTCGGGTTTTTCCGACCGTGTGCGTCTCGGCGAGGTCGGGATGATGCAGCTCTCGAACAAGCCGGTGCTTCGCGCAGTGCTCCGCGATCGGGAAGGGAAACCGGCGGGGGGGGAGGGGGTCTACTGGCACGGTCTGGCCCTGGACCGCTTCGACGGTCGAGCTTGGGAACTTTCTGAGCGGAAGCGCACCCCACTGGCCGCTTTGCACTCTCCCCGCAAGGGCGGTCCGCCCCAGGAGCGGCCCTGGACCCTCGTCCAGGATGTGCGTACCGAGGCGCTCGACAGCGACGTACTCTTTCACGTCGGGGAGGCGACGGGCATCTACGGGTCGATGAGTAGTCTCGAGGCGGTCTCGACTTCGGGATACGCCATCCCGGGGGCCCGCGGCCGCCGGAGCTATCGGGTCTACAGCGATCCACGCCGCCCCTTGGCCATTGATCTGCGCTCGTCGGATCCCCGGGATTCTCTGCCAGCGCTCCGGGTCCGCTACACCCAGCTGCCTCAGCAGCTCTCACCGCGTTTTGCCTCTATCGCTCGGAGCTGGACCCAGGGTGCAAAGGACTCGATCGATGAGGTTCTCCTCGTTCAGGAGCGGCTGCGGGACGACTTTACCTACAGTCTGGATCAGGTCGCTTCGGCCTACCCAGACCCTCTGCTCGCCTTCCTCGATGAGGTGAAAGAGGGGCACTGCGAGTACTACGCCTCGGCCATGGCGGTCCTCTTGCGTACTCAGGGCATCCCCGCCCGCATCGTCAACGGGTTTGCCGGTGGGCTGTGGAATTCTGTCGGCGACTACTGGCTCGTACGTCAACGAGATGCCCACTCCTGGGTCGAGGTGCACTTTCCCGATCACGGCTGGGTTCTCTTTGATCCCACTCCCAGCGCTGTTGGCGGGCTGCAGGGCATTGCCCGCTTGGGACTCGTGCGCCGTCTGGAGGCTTGGGCTGACTACGGGGCTGACCTCTGGTCCCGAGCACTCCTCGACTACGACGTGCAGAACCAGGCCACCTTTGTCCGAGGGGTCTTCCAGCGCTGGGCGGAGTGGCAGGCCGGCGAGGGGAGGGGTCTCCTCCTGCCCCAACTGGGGGTTGAGGAGGTCGATGTGGGACCGCGGCCCCTCGGCGAGATCACTCTCTGGTTTGGTCTGGCCCTGGGACTCTTCTCCCTCGTGTTGCTCCTGGGTTGGCGCCATCGACGGGCGCTGATGCAGCGAACTTTGGGTGAGGACGCAGCCCGCCTGCGGCCCCCGGTGCAGGGCTTGCTGCGGCGCTGGCGGCGGCGGGGCGACGGGGCCCGCCGGGCCGGGGAGGAGGGCGTACCTGAGGCCACGGCCTCAGTCCTCGTCTGGGCCCGCTGGGCAGCTTCCAACGAGCCGGCTTCCTACGCCGATGCGCCGGCCTGCATCGAGGACTACTACGCGGTTCGCTTCGGATCGGCCGCGTCCACGGAGGGTTTACTGCGGCGCCTTGGCGACCTGAAACGGGGGGTCTAGGGAACGTCGACCGGCCAGTTGAGCGTGGCGGAATGGTCGCCGTCGCTGACCCGAAAGTCCACCACTAAGGTGGCCCCGGACCAGGCGCTGTCCCAGCTGAGCTGCCAACTCGTCTCGAAGTTCCCGTCGTCCTCGCTCCCCAGGGCCTGAATGGAGCCGTCCAGGCTCCAGTCCCAGCTCAGCTCGAGGCTGTCGTCGTCGCTACCGGCGGCAGAGAAGGTCAGGCTCCCGCCCTCGACGAGGGTCTGCGCCCCCGCTTCGGGAAACGAGCTGGTAATGCGCGGAGAGTAGGCCGAAGAAGTGCCGTTGGTTCCCGGGTCGCCGAAGTCGACCCCACAACCGCTCCCCGCCACCGCCAGGACCAGGGCGGCGCCGAGGGCTACGCGGCACAAGCTGCCGGTCACGGTTTCACTCCACTGTGACCGACTTCGCGAGGTTTCGCGGCTTGTCGACGTCCCGGCCTAGGGCCAAAGCCGCGTAGTAGGCGATGAGCTGCAGCGGTATGGCGGTGAGAAAGGGGGTGAGGAGAGGATGGGTTTCGGGAACCTCGATCACCTGGTCGGCCAACTCCCGCACCCGCTCGTCGTTCGGGTTGCAGATCGCAATCACGTGTCCCTGGCGGGCCTTGACCTCCTCCATGTTCGACAGGGTCTTCTCCTGGAGGTGGTCGCGCGGACAGAGGAATAAGACTGGGGTTCCCTCGCCGATGAGCGCAATGGGACCGTGCTTCATCTCGGCGGCGGCGAGTCCCTCACACTGGATGTAGCTGACCTCCTTGAGCTTCAATGCACCTTCGAGGGCTGTCGCATAGTTGGCGCCTCGGCCGAGGAAGAGGACGTAGGGCGCGTCAATCAAAGCCTCAGCAATGCTCTTGGTCTGCTCGGCGTCTTCGAGGTATTCGCGCAGCTGTTCTGGCACCCGCTCAAGGGCTTGGAGTAGAGCTCGCCCTTGGGTGGAGCTGAGGTCGCGCATGCGGCCGAGCTTGATGGCGAAGAGCGCGAGTGCGAGGAGCTGGGAGGTGAAAGCCTTGGTGGAGGCCACGGCGATCTCGGGGCCAGAGCGGATGTAGAGACCTCCGTCGCTCTCGCGGGCGATCGTTGACCCCACGACATTGACCACCCCCAGTACGCGTCCGCCCTTGCGTTGGACCTCGCGCATGGCTGCCAGGGTGTCGGCGGTCTCCCCGCTTTGGCTCACGGCAAAATAGAGGGTGGTGGCATCGACAATCGGGTTCCTGTAGCGCAGTTCGGAAGCGATCTCGACCTTGCAGGGGACGCGAGCCAGTTCCTCGATAACGTAGGAGGCAGCCAGGGCGGCGTTCCATGAGGTTCCGCAGGCGATGAGGCTGACCCGCTGAATGTCGAAAAACGCGCGTCTGTCGAGGTTGAGGCCCCCGAGCTTGGCGTCGCCGAACTCCGCCAAGGCGCGGCCGCGTAGGCCGCGGCGGATGCTCGCCGGTTGTTCGTGGATCTCCTTGAGCATGAAGTGTTCGTAGTCGCCGAGGGCGATCTGCTCCAGGTCCCAGTCCAGTTCGTCGACGGCCTTGTCGACCGCCTGGTCGGCCCAGTCGGTGGTGCGGAAGCCCTCGGGTGTCAGCACCGCGACCTCCCCGTCCTCGAGGTAGACGACCTGGCGGGTATGGGCGATGAGGGCGGGGGCGTCCGAGCCCACGAACATCTCGTCGTTGCCGACGCCCAAGACGATCGGTGAGCCGTTGCGGGCCACGACCAAAAGCGTGGGCTGGTCGACCGCCATCACGACGATGCCGTACGTGCCCTGGAGCAGCTTGAGGGACTTCTTGGTCGCCCAAGCCAGGTCGCCGCCGTCCTCGTAGAAGCGGGCGATGAGGTTGGGGATGACCTCGGTGTCGGTCTCGGACTTGAGGACCACGCCCTCGGACTGGAGCATGCGCCTCAGGGCCGAGTGATTCTCGACGATGCCGTTGTGAACGACCGCGATGCGGCCGTCGGAGCTGAGGTGGGGGTGGGCGTTGACGTCGTTGGGCGCCCCGTGAGTTGCCCAGCGGGTATGCGCGATGCCGATCGTAGCCGGGGGCAGGGGGTCTGGAACCCGTCCGGCCTGCTTGTGGCAGAAGAAGCGTCCGTCGCCATTGAGGGTTGCTACTCCAGAGCTGTCATAGCCTCGGTACTCCAAGCGCTTGAGCCCCTCCACCAGGATCGACAGGGGGGGGCGCTTTCCGACGTAGCCAACGATTCCACACATACGGTTTTCTCCAGTTCCCAGCCCTGCTAGCCGTAGATGCGCCGTCGCACCTGCCGCTCAGAGAGGGGAAGGGGTCGGAAACGACGATCTTCCAGCTCTTGGGCGATGCGCCCATAGACGAGCCGGGTGGGAAGGCCTCGGCGTTGAAGCTCCCGGTGCCGTCGGCCGACGTACTCGTCGACAGATTCCGACCAGTGGTCGAGCAACTCCTCCACGAGTTTGTCGAGGTCCCTCTCCGACACATCAACGATGCCGAGCAAGTACTCGCGAAATCCCGGTCCCAGTGCAGCCTCCGCATTCATAATTTCTCGCTCCTCCAGAGAGAGCTGAGATCCGGAATCACTCGTTAAGACAGAGTGGGGTCCCGCCTGGCCCTCGGCAACACTTATACCCGAATTCGGGTAAAGCCGAGTGATTCTAGTGATACACGACGAGTGATACCCTGATTTTCATGGCAGGTGACTCCGAGGAGCGGTCCGACAGGTGGGGCAGGTGGCCGGTCCTGGCCGTCGGGCTCTGTCTTTTCGTCGCTGCCGCTGCACTGCGTGTCCCGGATTTGGGCTTACCCCCGCTGGACACCCACCACGTACGCCAGTCCGATACTGCGTCGATCGCCCGCATCATGGCGCGGGAAGGGGTCGACTTGCTGCGGCCACGGATTGGCTGGGCCGGTCCTGACGCTGGCTTGGTGGAGTCCGAGTTCCCCCTCTATGCGGCGGCGGTCGCCACCGCTTGGCGGTGGTTTTCCAGCCCATCGCTGGGTTCGATCTACCTCTGGCCTCGCCTCTTGAGCCTCCTCGGCTGGCTCGTTGCCGCCCTCGCCCTGCTTCGTTGGGCATCTCGTCGCCTCCACGGGCCGCCCTGGGTCTACATCCTCCTCTTTCTCTTTGCGCCCTTGGCGCTTGTCTTCTCTCGAACGATCCAGCCGGATGCTTGGGCTGTGGCCCTACTTGTCCTGTCCTTGGAACGGGCCGACGCGGTGGGTGAGTCCGGTGGCGAGTGGAATCGCTGGGGGGGCGCTCTGCTCTCGGCGGCCCTTGCCGGCCTGGCCGTCTGCTGCAAAGGCACCCTGGCGTTCTTGCTTCCCCTGTTGCCGGTTCTCTGGCTGGCGCGGCGGAACCGTATGTCACGGCTCCAGCTCGCCTCGGCTGGGCTCTTGGCGCTGGCTCTTCCAGCCCTTTGGTACGCCCATGCCCATTGGAACCTGGGCCGGGAGGGCGCAACCTTCGGGCTGTGGGGGAGCAGGGCCGGCAAGTGGACCACGCCCTCGGTGTTCTTCGATGCCGCTACCTGGCGGGCCATCCTTGGCACCTTCGTCATGCACACGATCACTCCGCTGGGCGCAGCCCTCTTGCTGCTGGGGATCAGGCGCGTGAGGGTAGAACGGGAGCTTCGGCCCTTTCTGCTGGGTGGGATCTTCGCCAGTTTTGCGGTGATTGCCGTCGCTGAGGGCTTCCGTCGGCACAACTACTACCAGCTGATGTTCCTGCCCTTTGGGTCGGTACTTGTCGGTGCGGGGATTGTGGGTCTCGGGGACCTTTGGTCCACGGTACTCCGCAGTGTGCAGGCGCGAGGCCTCTTTGCTGCGACGGCGGGGGCTCTGTTGATTCTGTCTGCAGTGGTCGGGACGGACTTTGTGCGCAGCTCAGCCGAGCCCGACCGCCGCATCGAGCGCACGGCGCAGGCGGCCTCGATTGTGATCCCTTCGGGCTCGTCGGTCTTGGTGGTCGATCCGCACCCTCAGAGCCTTCTCTACGCCATGAATCGGCAGGGTTGGCACCGGGACTGGGTCTCGGTGGGCGAGCTCCGTGACTTTCGCCGCTGGGGCTGCCAGTACGTACTCTTCGGAGGCCAGCGGGGAGAGGGGACGCGGGCCCTCCCCGCGCCGCTTCGCCGCTGGCTGACGACGGCCGGAGACTTGGTTGCTTACGGTACGGGGTGGAGCGTCTACCGGTTGCAGCTCACTGCCGACGAGCAACGCCTGCCGCACCGCGTCCTTCAAGATGACGGGGCAGTCCCTTGACGGATTCGGTCCGGCGGCAAACCGCGGACTCCTAGAAGCCGTATTCGATCAATCCGAACTGCGGAACGACCGAGAGAAGCAGGTCGTATTGCCCAAAGACCTGCTCGGGGTCGTCAATGTTGACGACTTGGAAGGTCAGTTCGTGTTCCCCGAGGTCTTGGGCCTGGGGTACCCAGCGGAGCTGGACACCGTCGCTCAGAGGGTCGACGGTTGCTCCGGTAGGTATCTCGACGGGGACGAGGACAGCCCGATCGGGTTCGTTGACGAGGAGTTCGATGACTAGCGCTTGTCCGACGGTTACGACAAAGGACTCTGGCCCTTGGACCCAAGGGTTGGTTGAACCCGAAGTGGACGGCAGCGAGCCGGCCAGCATCATACCGGGACTTACGGTGAGCTCGAAGGTCTCCCACTGGACGCTGGCGTCCGCGGCGCCGTCCTCAGACGCTTCCGCCGAAGGGAGCCCCTCCTCTGGGGGCGCGCTGCAGCCGACGAGGGCGAGGGCTAGAGCGAGGGCTCCAAGCCGTTGTTCAAGAGCAAGCATCCGATTTACACTCCGAGCCTTCAAGGCGCACCTACGGTAGCTCAAGGAGTGGCATCGCCGTCAAGGGCAGCCTTTTTCCCGCCCCGCCTCGATGACCGCCCCCCCGGGCCGGGTGCTAGGCAGGTGCGAGCCCGACCAGCAACTCCATCTCCTGGACCGATTGCCGGCCTTC
Organism: uncultured Rickettsiales bacterium; assembly: GCA_964596025.1. Lineage (GTDB taxonomy): Bacteria > Myxococcota_A > UBA796 > UBA9615 > UBA9615 > CAZQTQ01. Next base: position 683 of record CAZQTQ010000111.1, on the reverse strand, counting down.
GGCTCGGGACTCGTACTCCATGAGGGTTCGAATGATGGCGGCGCGGAGGTCGTCGTTGAGGTCAGACATGTCCTCTTCTCGGACGCGGGCGACGAAACCTCGGGCCAGCGCCGTCTCGCTGTTCCCCCGGAGCAGCCGCTCTCCTACGACCTTCCGCATGGCGGAGAGGAAGCGGTCAAAGCCGGCGAGGGTGGACTCGTGGTCTTCCCGGAAGAAGTTCATGTAGCCCTCGGGGATGAGGGCGGAGTACGTCGAACGGCCGCGGCCGTTGTCAATCTCCTCGCAGAGGCCCTGAGCCATGAGGGTCTCGACGGAGAGGCGGGCGTAGTTCACCTCGTAGTTGATGGGCAGCTCGCGAGCGATTTCGTCGAGGTCCATCTCCCGGTCCAGCAGCATGAAGTAGACCTTCCGCCGCAAGTTGAAGCGCGGATTGTCGCTCTCCTCGACCGCACCCTCCTTGTACTTCTTCTTGATCTTCTTGACCGTCCGCAAGGCGGTGTCGAAGGCCAGGGATACGCGCGTACTGGTCTTGTAACGGGATTCGGCGCGCTGGTAGAGGGCTAGGGTGAAGAGTTCTCGTGCGCGTCCGACAGGCATGTCCAAATCGAGGACGACGTCGGCGACCATTCCCATCAGGGTGAAGACGATGCGCGCTTCGCCCACGAGGGTGTGGGTTCCGGGGC
>CAZQTQ010000110.1:0-11228 GCA_964596025.1 uncultured Rickettsiales bacterium | reverse complement strand
TCATGGGGCTGAGCATGCCCGAGTACTTCAACGCCAACCCGGTGGACCTGGGTCCTGAGTGGTTGAGCAACGTCGTGAACACCCTGGGCAAGACCGGTATGGCGGTGGGCGCCTTCTTTGCGCTGCTGTTGGACAACACGGTGCCGGGAACGGATGAGGAGCGCGGACTCGTTGCCTGGGCCGCGGGAGGCTGAGGGCCACAAATGAATGAGTCAAAGCCACACGAAACGGCAGTGAGCGCGTGACCCTACTGCGCATCGCCTGGCGAAACCTGTGGCGCCACCGTAGGCGGACCCTGATTACGGCCGCAGGGATGGCCATGTCCATGGGACTCGTCATCGCCATGTCGGGTCTGCAGGACGGAATGTTCGACATGATGGCGGACGTGATGATCCGTCAGCAGCTCGGCCACGCGCAGATCAACCACAAAGACTGGCCTGGTCGGCAGCAGATGTACGACACCGTACCGTCCGCTCTAGTAAACGAGATCAAGGGGCTCGCTGAGGCCAAGGGCGCCTCCGGGCGTCTGTTTGCGTTTGGACTTGCCGCCTCGGAGAAGAAGGCTGGCGGCGCCCGGTACGTAGGCATCGACCCCAGAGACCACCTAAGCATCACCGACCTCAGTCAGAATCTCGTACGCGGCGACTTTCTCGCGGATGAGGCCGGAGGCCAGGTGGTTATCGGGGAGGCCATGGCCAAAGAGTTGGACCTCTCTCCCGGCGACGAATTGGTGTTTCTGAGCCAGTCGTCGGACGGCTCGATGGCAAATGAGCTGCTGCGGGTCGTTGGGACCTACTCCACCGGGATGGACCAGATGGACAAGTCCGGGGCCTACCTGCACATTCGGGATCTGCAGCGCCTCTTGGGTCTGGACGGACAGGTCCACCAGATTCTCGCGGTTGGCAAGCGCATGGAGACCTCGACCGCTCTGGCGGCCGCCATCGCCTCAGCCACAGACAACGAGTCCACCCAAGTTCGGTCCTGGGAAGAGGCCGACCCCGACCTGGCCAAGATGATGGGTCTACGCGATGCCGGACTCTTCATCATGCTGTTCATCATCTTCAGCGTGGCGGGGCTGGCGGTTCTAAACACCAACCTGATGATTGTGTTCGAACGGACCCGCGAGTTCGGGGTACTCCGTGCAATCGGAATGTCCCGCGGCACGATGATGGCCCTGGTCATCCTCGAGAGCATCATGCTGACCGCCGTAGCCGCCGTCTTCGGCCTGCTACTCGGGGGCTTCCTGGACTGGCTGCTCGTCGTCTACGGCTTCCCCTACGCAACCGCAGAAGGCAAGGGCTTTAGCTGGCAAGGGGTCACGTTTCCGCCCCGCTTTTACGGCTCCGTTCGCGCCTTTCCATTCGTCGTGACCACCGTCTTTGTTTTCATCGTCGCGATCGGCGCGGCCATCTGGCCGGCCATCCGTGCGGCGCTGCTCCGGCCGATTGAGGCCATGCGGGAGTCGTGATGTTGTCCTTGGCGCTGCGCAACCTCTGGCGAAACAAGCTTCGAACGAGCATCACCCTGCTGGCCATCGGCGGTGGGCTCATGTTGATCATGATGGGCAACAACCTGAACTACGGCATGTACCAAGACATGATTCGCACCGGCATCAGCACAATTGCCGGGCACGTCGTTGTACAGCCCGAGGGATGGAAAGAAGACCCCGACCCCACGGAGCATTCGGTTGCCAACGCAGACCGCATCGCAGAACAAGTTCAGGCGGCCTGGCCCGAGGGGCGAGTGGTCCAACGCATCTTCCTCGGCGGCCTGCTGAACTCGACGACAAGTTCGGCGGCCGTGGCCATCTCTGCCGTCCAGCCAGAGGCCGAGACCGAGATCTCGGACTGGCACACCAAGGTGGCAGAGGGCAGTTGGCTCAAGCCCAACGACAAGCGAGGCATCCTCATCGGAGCCAAGCTCGCCGAGACCCTGGAGGTCGGCATCGGCAAGAAGGTCGTGCTGATGGGGCAGGGGAAAGACGAGGTCAACAGCCAACTCTTCCGAGTCCGAGGCATCATCAAGACAGGCTCGACTCAGGCCGATGGGATCCTCACCATCGTCTCAGTTCAGGCCGCCCAGACCTTCCTCGAGCAACCCGGAGCGGTCACTCAGGTCTCACTGCACTTACCAACGAGCGATTCCACGGATGATGCCCTGGCTGCAGTGCAATCGGCCTTGGCCGGGACCCCAGGCATCGAAGTCTTGGGCTGGAAAGACGCCGTCGAAGAGGTCTATGGCCTCGTAAAGACCGACCAAAAGACCAACGATTCCTTCTTCCTCCTAATCGGCCTGATCGTCGCGCTGGGGATCATCAACACCATCCTCATGAGTGTGATGGAGCGGATCCGGGAGTTCGGTGTGATGCTCGCCCTCGGAACTCCACCCAACCGCCTGCGGACCATGATCCTGTGCGAAGGGCTCGTACTCGGCCTCCTCGGCGCGTCCCTGGGGCTCGCCCTCGGAAGCGCTGTCACCATTCCCCTGATCGAGCACGGAATTGACTACAGCCAGATGATGGGAGAGACGATGGACATGGCCGGCGTCACCGTCAGCACCCACATCAAGGCAGCCTGGAACTGGCCAAAGATGCTTATCTACTCTGCCATCGCGGTTGTCCTGTCAGTCGTTGCCACCATCTACCCTGCTTGGAAGGCTGGCGTACTCCGCCCAGTCGAGGCCATGCGCCATGTGTAAGGAAGCGTCATGCCCATCGTAGAAGTCCGAAGCCTCGAGCGGTCCTACCGCCAAGGGGAGCTCGTGGTCCACGCTCTGCGCGGCATCGATCTAGACATCGAACCCGGAGAGTTCACGGTTCTAATGGGCCCCAGCGGCTCGGGCAAGACGACCCTGCTCAACCAAATCGGCGCTCTCGACATCCCCGACGGCGGCTCGGTCAAGGTCGAGGGGAAGGAGCTGTCTGGCCTGAGCAAGTCCGAGCTTGCAAAGATGCGACTGGAGCGCATCGGCTTCGTCTTCCAGGCCTACAACCTGATCCCCGTGCTGTCTGCCTACGAGAACGCCGAGTTCGTGCTGCTCATGCAGGGCAAGGACAAGGCGAGCCGCAAGCAGCGGGTAATGGAGACCCTCAAGCTGGTGGGACTCGAGGGAATGGAGCACCGACGACCGACCGAGCTCTCGGGAGGCCAGCAGCAGAGAGTGGCCGTGGCCCGGGCCATCGCTGGCCAGCCCGCCCTGGTGCTCGCCGACGAGCCCACCGCCAACCTCGACAGCACCACCGGCTACGCACTCATCGAGACGATGAAGAAGCTCAACCAGGACCAAGGGGTGACCTTCGTCTTTGCAACTCACGATCCTAAGGTCATGGAGCATGCACACCGCATCGTCCGGCTGGTCGACGGCAAGATCGAAGAGGACATCCGAAAATGATCCGCCCCGCCGTTACCGGACTCGCAGGCCTGGCGCTCGTGTCTCTGGCTGCAACGCCGTCTCAGGCCCAGGCCGAGACCAAGAAGCCCACCCTAGAAGAGCTGCTCAACGGCGTAGACGACGTCCAGCGCGGCGAGGGTTCGCACGCTCGCGTCTCGATGCACGTCAAGACCAAGCGCTGGGACCGCACCCTGGTGATGGAGAGCTGGTCTCAAGGTGAGGACAAGTCGCTCATCAAGATCCTGTCCCCCGCCAAGGAGGCGGGTACAGCCACCCTCATGGTCGACGACAACATCTGGAACTACCTCCCAAAGGTCGACCGGACGATGAAGGTGCCGGCGGCTATGGGCTCGGGCTCCTGGATGGGATCACACTTCACCAACAACGACCTCGTCCGGTCATCGCGGCTCGCCGACGACTTCACCTACACACTCAAAGAAGAGCCCAAAGCCGACGGCGGCGGCCACTGGGTGATCGAGTGCATCCCCAAGGAAGACGCTCCTGTGGTCTGGGGAAAGGTCGTCGTTCAGGTGCGGGGGAGCGATCGGATCCCCGACGAAATCACCTACTGGGACGAGGATGGCGCAGTCGTTCGCACGATGGCCTTCGAGGAGGTCCGCGACATCGGCGGGCGCAAGGTGCCGATGCGCATGAGGCTCACCCCAGCTGACGAGCCTGGGGAATTCACAGAAGTCACCTACGAATCACTGGAGTTCACTGCTGACTTGCCCGCTTCCACCTTCACGCTGCAGAGCCTCCGTTAGAGCGGCGATGCGACTGGCTGCTGCGGTGCTGGCCCTCCTGCTGCTGGCGCCGACCGCCGCAGAGGCGGGGCGCATCGTCGATCGGACGGACCTGCAGATCGAGCTGGGCGGAGATGTCAAAGGCTTCTTCGACCTCATCTTCCCCTACGAGCACCTCCTCATGCCGGAAGATCCCGTCGCTTCGGGGGCGGTCGACTTCCGCCTGAAGTTCGAGGGGAAGCACAGCTCCTGGCTGAGCTGGAAGCTGCACCACAGCCTCACGGCCAGGCTCCGGCCCAGCAGCACCTCCTTCGAGGTGACCCCCGGCACCCAAGGTACGACAGCGGCCGAGGCGGTACCGCTGTCGTACGAGGCGGTCGACACCGAACACTTTGCGCTCAATGGGCGCTTTGATCGCCTCAACGTGACGATCCACGTCCCCGGCCTGGACACGACGATCGGGCGCCAGCCTGTCAGCTTTGGAACCGGCCTGTTCTTCACTCCCATGGACCTGCTCGCGCCCTACACACCGCAGGTCGTCGACCGCGAGTACAAGCCCGGCGTGGACGCTCTCCGTTTTGACGGCTACATCGGAGCCACCGGACGGCTGACTGGAGTGGTTGGGCTCATCGACAACTTTGACTTGGACGGCCTCTTTGCCGCGGGATACGGCGGCTTCACCCTCGGAATCACCGACCTCAACTTCTTCGCCGCCAAGCTCCACCAGGACGTGGTCCTCGGGGTGGGCGTGGCTTCGTCAATCGGACCGGTCGGCGTGCACGGAGACCTCACGGTAACGCTCCCCTTTGGTGGCGAGGAGCGCTGCCCCGGCGCGGCCTTTGGGGCGGAGACGGACGAGCGCTGCCCCGCCTTCGTGCGCGGCGTGATCGGTGCCGATGGTCGGACCAACTTCGGACTCAGTGTGATGGCCGAGCTCTACGTCCAGACCGCCGGCACGACGGATTCCGAGTCGTACCTCAAGGTCGCCTCTCGGGAGCGGTTTGCGCGCGGCGAGCTGTGGACGATGGGGGTTTTCTACGGGGGGTTCTCCGTCAATCAGGAGATTCTCCCCATCCTCGGCGTGTCGCTGACTGCAATGGTGAACTTCCTAGATCCCAGCGCACTCATCGGCCCGGGGCTCACCTGGTCGGTTGCCTCCAATGCGGAGTTCACCATCGGCGGCTTTGTCACCCTTGGCGAGCGGCCGGCTGAGCTGGAGCTCGTCGACCTCTTCGACCCCAGCACGGGGCAGCCCCTGAGTGACGAGCAGATGCTTGACGTCATAAAGACCGGCAGCGAGCTCGGCCTCGCACCCAGCCAGGCCTACGCGCAAATGAAGTTCTATTTCTAGGGGAGCTGCTCGACCATGTCGCCGTAGGTCTCCGGGCGACGGTCCCGGTAGAACTGCCAGACCTGCCGCACCTCTTCGATCACATCCAGGTCACAGTCGGCGTGGATGAGCTCATCATGGCCTTTGGAGCTGAAGGTCCGCTCGCCAGTCGCCGCATCGTCGGTGAACTCAGCAGCGCTCGCCCTGGTCAAGAACTTGCCCCGCGGGTCGCAGATGTAGCTGTTCCCGTAGAACTCGCCAATGCACCAGGGGGCCTCGGTCCCAACCCGGTTGCTCGCCGCCATGAAGTAGCTGTTGGCCACCGCGTGAGCCGGCTGCTCAAGCTCCCAAAGATACTGGCTGAGCCCCGCTACCGTGGCCGAAGGGTTGAAGACGATCTCAGCTCCGTTGAGGCCAAGCAGGCGGGCACCCTCGGGGAAGTGGCGGTCGTAGCAGATGTAGACGCCGACCCGCGCGTAGCGCGTCTGAAAAGTGGGGTAGCCCAAGTTGCCAGGCTTGAAGAAGAACTTCTCCCAGAAGCCCGAGGTCTGCGGGATGTGGTTCTTGCGGTAGAGGCCAACCGTCGAGCCGTCGGCGTCCAGGACCACGGCTGAGTTGTAGTAGACCCCGGCCATCAACCGCTCGTAGATCGGCACGATCATCGCCATGTCGTACTTCTTGCAGTAGGGGCGTAGGCGCTCGACAGTGGGCCCATCGGCGGCCTCTGCCGCGGCGTACCAGCGCTTGTCTTGGCCCGGGCAGAAGTAGGGCCCGTTGAAGATCTCCTGAAGGCCCAAGATCTGGACCCCGGCCTCGCCCGCCTGCTCGATAAACGGCAGGTGCTTCTGGAACATGGCCTCCTGAATCTCAGCAACCGGAACGGACTCATCGTTGATGGGATTACTGGTCTGAATTAGACCAACGCGGACGTTGCGGGGCATGGCCACTCTCCTTGGTGCGGGCCCGACTTCGACCCGAATGAACTGCTTAGCTCCCGTGGGCTGGGCCCCGGGGCTCGCCAAACTAGCCCCTTGGCCCCCCCAGGGTCAACGACCATCGAATTCGCAGGCTCAGGGATCCCGCTATGCTGCGGGTTCGGGGAGCCGCCCACTCGCTTTCCGTCCAACCCAGGAGGCATGGTGGCCCAGTATGACGTCTGTGTCATCGGAGCGGGGCCGAGCGGCTTCGCCGCGGCCATGCGGGCCTGGGACTTTGGCAAGAAGGTCTGCATCATTGAGCGGGGCGCGCTCGGAGGAACCGGAATCCACAACGGTGCGCTGTCCAGCAAGACCCTGTGGGAACTCAGCCTCGACTACCGCAACGCCCTGCGCAGGGACCGAGGCTACACCGCTGAGAACGTCTCAGTCGACTACGCCCAAGTGGTGCATTGCGTCGAGGTGGCCATCGACGAGAAGGTCCGCCAGATCCAGCGTCAGCTCGACGAACTGAGCGAGCCCCGCCCCGGGCACCCCGGCAGCCTCACCTTGCTTCGAGGCATGGCCCACTTCCAAGACGCCAACAAGGTCCTGGTCGAAGGGACTGACATCGGCGATCTGGTCGTAACCGCTGACTACTTTGTCGTCGCCACGGGCAGCCGCCCCCGTGCGGTTCCGACCCTGCCCATCGACGGCCACACCGTGATGACGAGCGACCACATCATGCGGCTGGATCGCTTCCCCCGCAGCCTGGTCATCCTCGGCGCCGGCGTGGTCGGCTGCGAATTCGCCACGATCTTTGCGAACTTCGGGCAGACCAAGGTCTATCTAATCGACCGAGCCGATCGGATCCTCCCTTTCGAGGACGAGGACGTCTCCCGCGTTTGCTCACGCAACCTCGAGCGCAAGGGCGTCACCGTCCACCACCGCGCCAAGCTGGTCGGAATGGAGGTCGTCGAAGGCGAGGTCGAGTACACGATCCAGCACCACACTGGAGGCCAGGAGCGGATTCGGGTGGAGAAGGCGCTGGTCTCGATCGGACGAATACCCAACACCCGAAATCTGGGCTTAGAGGCCGCCGGGGTGGCGCTGGATGAACGAGGCTACATCGTGGACAACGACACCCAATCCTCGGTCGAGCACATCTACGCCGTGGGCGACGTGACCGAGGACCTGGCCCTGGTCAGTGTGGGCGAGATCGAGGGCCGACACGCCATGGAGCGGATCTGGGGCGGCAAGACCAAGAAGCTCAGCTACGAAAACATCAGCTCCATCTACTTCCTCGACCCCGAAGTTGCGGCCTGCGGACTCAGCGAGCAGGAGGCGCAGCGACAGGGGCGCTCGTACAAGGTCGCTGTCTACGGCTACGAGCTCGTCAACCGGGCCATTGCGATGCGAGCGGCCCACGGTTTCGTGAAGATCCTTGTGACCGACAACGAGGAACTGCGCATCCTCGGCATGCGGGCGCTCGGCGCCCACGCCTCGACCACCATCGAGGCCGTCGCCCTCCTGATGGCGCAGGATCGGAGCATCCGGGATGTCGCCGAGCTGCTCCACCCGCACCCAGCGGTCACCGAGGCGGTCCAGGAATGCGTGCGGATGCTACTCGGCAACTCGATCTACAAGCCACAGGTCTTTACGTCCGAGCTGCGGCTGTCGCGGGTGACCTACTCGGAGACGGGAGCCAAGACCCTCACCCGGCTGATGCCGATCAGCGAAGGGGAGCTCGAAAAAGCCGAGGAGGCTGGGAAGGCCGAGGGGGCCGAGAAGGCCGAGGCTCAGTAGAGGTTCCCACCCCGGAAGCCGCCTGTGTAGTCGATGTAGACCGTCTTCCACTCGGTGAAGAACTCGATCGCCGTCTGCCCCTGCTCCCGCGGACCAATGCCGGTCTTCTTCATGCCACCAAAAGGCAACTGTGCCTCTCCGCCGATGGTCGGCGAGTTGACGTGCAGCATGCCGGTCTCAATCTGGTCCACGTACCGGAAGACCCGGTTGATGTCCTTGGTATAGACCGAGGACGTCAGGCCAAACTCGACGTTGTTCGCCACAGAGATGGCCTCTTCGAAGCTGTCGACGGCAAGAACGCTCAACACCGGACCAAAGATCTCCTCCTTGGCGACCCGCATCTCGGGCTTCACGCCGGCCCAGACCGTCGGGTGGGTAAAGAGGCCATGGGCCAGGTCGCCCGCGTCGGCGCGACCGCCCCCGCAGACCGTTTCCACCCCCTCGGCCGGCCCGATGCCGAGGTACTCGTGCACCTTGGCAAACTGGGCCTGGTCGACCGAGGGTCCCATCGTGCTCTCCGAGGAAAGTCCGTTGCCGGGCACGACCTGAGCCGCGGCCGCGGCCACTCCTTCGACAAAGGCGTCGTGCACCGAACGGTGTACCACCGCCCGCGAAGTTGCCGTACAGCGCTGACCAGTCGACCCGAAGGCGCCCTTGGCGGTCGCGGCTATCGCCATGCCGAGATCCGCGTCTTCGAGGACGATGATGGGATTCTTTCCGCCCAGCTCGCACTGCACCCTCTTGCCCAGCGCTGCCCCCTGCCCGTAGATGTGGTGGCCGATCTCAGTCGAGCCCGTAAAGGAAATCGCCTCAACCAGCGGATGTTCGACCAGAGCCGAGCCCGCCGGTACACCGTTGCCCTGGACCATGTTCAGGACCCCCCGGGGGACACCGGCGTCTACGAAGGCCTGAACCACAAGTTCGGTCACCCAGGGGGTCTGCTCCGCACCCTTGAGGACGATTGTGTTTCCCGCCACCAAGGCCGGCGCAATCTTCCAGGCGGGGATGGCCATGGGGAAGTTCCAAGGCGTGATGAGCCCCACCACACCAAGGGGCGCCCGAACCGTGTAGGCGAAGTTGTTGGCGAGCTCAGAGGGAACCGTGTGGCCGTTCAGCCGCCGCGCCTCCCCGGCCACGAACTCGACGATGTTCGCCCCCTTGCGGACCTCGCCCGCCCCCTCGGCGAGGATCTTGCCCTCCTCCATCGTCAGCACCCGGCCGATCTCCACGGCGCGGTCTTCGAAGAGAGCTGACGCCTTGGCCACCATCTGACCTCGGGTCGGGGCGGGAACTGCCCGCCAAGAAGCGAAGGCGGCGTGCGCTGCTTGGACCGCCGCGTCCACGTCGTCCGCAGTGGAGTCTGTGGCGTAGCCGAGAATTTCGCGGGTGTCGGCCGGGTTGATGTCGGGGATCGGGTTGCTACCGGAACCCGCAACCCACTCGCCATCGATGAAGTTGAGGAATTGGCGTTCGCTCATCGTGTCCTCCAGGACCCGGCAGTATAGGGGGGACAAGCCGCGGTGGGGAGACGCCCCACAGAGCAGCTCTGTCACCCGCTGAAGAGGCGACAGCCGCGGCCACCGAACTCTGCGTGGGGCACAGAGAGGCCCGAGCCGGTATCCTGTTCTTCCCTCGACGCTCGGCGCGGACGGAATCGCACCCGTCGAGGTAGACAAAGTCGCAACCCAAGGGAGCCACCGTGGCCGACCTCAGCATCAACGTCAACGGAATGCAGTTCGCCAACCCCTTCGTGATCGGCTCGGGCCCTCCGGGAACCAACTACCGAACGATTGCCAAGTCCTTCCGGGCGGGTTGGGGCGGCGTGGTCGCTAAGACCGTGGCTCTCGACGACACCCCTGTCGTCAATGTGGCGCCCCGCTACGGCAAGTGGCGCCTAAAGGCCTGGGAGCAGCGCAAGGGCAACAAGAACGTCATCGGCTTTCAGAACCTCGAGCTCATCAGCGATCGCGGGCTGAGCGACTGGCTGCCCGACTTCAAGCGAGCCAAGGACGAGTTCCCAGACGGCGTGCTGATCGCGTCACTGATGGAAAGCTACGAGAAGGACCGCTGGGTCGAGCTGGTGGAGCGCTGTGACGAGGTCGGCGTGGACGGGTTCGAGCTGAACTTCTCGTGCCCACACGGTCACCCAGAGAAGAACATGGGCGCGGCCATGGGCCAAAACCCGCCCATGGTCGAAGAGGTCGTGAGCTGGTGCGTCGCGGCAACCGACAAGCCGGTCTGGGCGAAGATGACGCCCAACGTCACCGACATCACCGAGCAGGCCCGCGCCGCGGTAGCAGGCGGTGCTCACGGCGTGGCCGCCATCAACACCATCTTGGCTGTCATCGGGGTCAACCTGGAGACCTTCCGACCGATGCCGACCGTGGAAGGGCACAGCACTCCAGGGGGCTACAGCTACTACGCGGTCAAGCCCATCGCGCTGCGCATGGTGGCGGAGATGATGCTCGACAATCCGGACCTCACGGTCTCGGGCATCGGCGGGGTCGGCGATGCCGACGACGCGATCGAGTTCCTCCTTCTCGGCGCCAAGACGGTTCAGGTCTGCACTGGGGTCATGTTGCAGGGCCACGACATGGTCCAGAACCTGATCGCTGGCCTCGACGCCTTCATGGAGAAGAACGAGTTCAAATCCGTCGAAGACTTTGTCGGCAAGTCTCTGCCCTACTTCACCAGCCACCACGACCTCGTCGATCGACAGGTCGCGGCCAAGGCCGAGAAGGCCGGTCAGAAGAAGCGGGATCTGGAGTGGTCGGAGAACATCTCCCAAGAGACCGACAAGCTCACCACCAATTAGTCGGAAAGAGACCTTCCCGGGCGGGAGGGTTGTCGGCTAGCTTGAAGTACTGACGGAGGCTCCTACGGTTCGATGACACGCCTCTCTTTCCAGTCAACCCTGCTGCTCGCGACCGTGGTTTTGGTCGCCACGGGCTGCCTCTCCGGGCGCGGCGGAGGGGGCGGAGGCGGAGGCGGAGGCGGACTGATCCTCGGGGGCGACGATGACGATGCCATAAGCACCGACGAGGA
>CAZQTQ010000109.1:7685-11419 GCA_964596025.1 uncultured Rickettsiales bacterium | reverse complement strand
CCCCGCAGCGCGCACTGGGCGTCGTTGTCGACCCGTACCGGGCGGTCCAGGGCCGCGGCCAAAGCTTCCCCCACGGCAAGCCGCTCCCATCCCGGAAAGTTCGGCGATGCGAGTAGGAGGCCGTCGCTGGGACGGAAGAAACCCGGAACCGCCACTCCCAGGCCGGACTGGGGCGCTTCGGGCGAAGCGGCGCTCAGGCTCTCGACCAGGTGGTCAATGGCACCTGCGACCCGATCGAAGCTGCGGTCCTCGGCTCCGCCGAAGGAGCGCTCCTCTTCTGCCTGGATCCCTCCCGAGGAATCCAGAAGGACTCCCCGCAACCCGTGACCGCCGATGTCGATGCCCAAGTGGGACGGCATGGGCCCAGGGTAGCGATCTGCGCCTTGTTTGGGGTGACGAGGTGTCCAGACGGGGGGACCCTGTCCCGGCGGGCTTCCGGCTGGGCCGCCCTCCAACCGCTATGCTCACCCCATGGCCGTAGGCCCCCTTCAGTTTACGCCCCTCTCCCAGGACGACCCCCTCCACGCAGCCCTGGCGAAGATCGGCGAGTTGTATTCGGCCACCAACTTCCTTACCTGGTGGGATGCCCGGGCCTTTTCGGTTGGAGGCAAGGACGTCGAGGACTGGGATCCGGGGGAGCGGGAGCACATGCCACTCCTCGCTGCCTTCGTCGAGGCCGAAGTCCTTCCTGGCTACGCCACCGGCACCACCCTGCGGTTTTCGGAGCACGTCGCTCGGATTGGCCCAGTCTCCTGGGAAGACGTGCGCCAAGCCCTCCTGGACGCCCTCAAACACCACCCGGTCGCTGGAGGAGTCTTGCCAGGCAGTGCGGCCGGTCAATTCAGCCCCCACGCCTTTATGCTCCTCGAAGTGCTGGAGCAGCAGGTGGCGGCCGCCTTGGACATGGGCTCCGGAACCGAACTCGGCATTGCCGAACGAACCAACCTGCGATGCGCGGTGCTTCGTCCTCGGGAGGACTCGGTCTTTCAGGGCAGCCTGTACCAGCACCTGTTTGTCGTCTGGTCTCCCGGCAGCTGCAAGCTCTTGTGGTTCGACCTGGGAGGCAGCCAGTGAGGCAAGGAGTGATGGTTGAGGGCGTAGGACAACCCCGTGGTTGAAGCCCACCCGCTTCAGGATCTCAACCGGGCCCGGGAGATCGCAACAGTGCTGGCCAGGCACGGCTTCGGACAGTTCCTCGCCGGTCTCCCGCTGCAGAAGTTTCCGGGCTTGGGGGTTGTCCAAGGAGAGGGCCGAGTGGGTGAGCAACTGCCGGCAGGCCGGCGGATGGTTCGGGTCATGGAGGAGCTCGGCCCGACCTTCGTAAAGCTCGGTCAGATGCTGTCCACTCGAAGCGATGCCTTTCGGCCCGAGGTCTGCCAGGAATTCGCGATCCTTCAGGACCAGGTCCCTCCCATCCCTTGGGAGGAGGCCGCTCAGGTCCTAGAAGCAGAACTGGGGGAGCCACCCGACGCGCTCTTTGGCTCCATCGAACCCAAGCCCGTAGCCTCGGCATCGATCGCCCAAGTTCACCGGGCGGAGCTGCCCTGCGGTACCCCTGTTGCCGTCAAGATCCAGCGACCGGGCATCGAAACTACCCTCCGGTCCGACATCCGAATCCTCTACCTCTTGGCCCAGTGGACCGAGGGACAGATCGACTTGGGGGCGACCTCGATCAAAGCCATCGTCGAAGCCTTCGACCGCGCGGTCGCCGCCGAGGTCGACTTCCACAACGAAGCCTCAAATGCAGAGGCCTTCGCCGATGTCGTGACAGCCGTTGATGGGGTTGAGGTCCCTGGAGTCCACCGGCGGCTTTCGGCCCGCCGCGTCCTGACGATGGACTGGATTGATGGAGTCAAGCTGGACGCAATCGACTCCGTTGGCGCTGATCGGCAGTCCGTTATGGACCGCCTCGTCGAAGCCACCTACCACCAGATCTTTGTTTCCGGCCTCTACCACGCAGATCCTCACCCCGGGAACCTCGTCGTCGACGCAAGCGGAACCCTCTTCTTCCTCGATTTTGGACTCCTGGGCCGGATCACCCCGGAGATGCGCGACACCCTGGCCCAGCTCTTTGTCGGCGTGGTCTTTCGGGATGCCAACAGCATCGCTCGAACGATCTACCGAGCCGCCTCCGCCAAAGGACGGGTCCGCTTACGAGACCTCAGCGCAGACGTTGAGGTCCTTCTTCAACGATACGGCGACACCCGGCTCGATCAGCAGGACACGAGTCGGATCGTAGAAGACCTCCTGGGACTCGCCAGAGGGCATCAACTTGGACTCCCCGAGGAGTACGCCGTACTGGCCCGAACCGAGGTCACCCTGGACGGAGTAGCACGCGGCCTCATACCCGATTGGGACATTTGGGAGGGGGTTCGGCCCTACGCCGGACGGCTCGCTGCCGAGCGAATGGACCCGGATCGGGTCGGAGGGGAAGTCCTGAGGTCGGGGCTCTCTGCCGTCGGTCTCCTCAAGGGTCTGCCTTCCCAGTTGGATCAGCTGCTCATCGACCTCGAGCGAGGGAACTTCGAGCTGCACGCCCAAACTCCAGCCGTCGACCGTCTAACGAAGACCCTGGATCGGCTCGGGCGGGCCGTCATCTTTGGCTTGGGTGTCTCCGCTTTCCTCGTGTCCTCTGCCATCCTCGTCGGCGTCATTGTCCTCCGCCAGAGTTCGGAGGGGAGCGTCGGCTTGAGCGAATTGAGCCTTACCTTCGCGGTCGTCCTGAGCCTACTCTCAGCCAGCACCCTGGTCGGCGGCCTGATTTGGAACCTCTTTGTTCGAGAGCGCTTTGAACGTCTGCGTTGGGGGCGTCTCTTGCGCTACCTACCAGGTTTCGGCGGACAACCCGAGGAATAGCCTCTGCGGGGCCGAAGTGCTGCTACCGAAACCAGAGGGGTGACAGTCTGGACTCCTGGCGATTCCCGCTGGTACCATGCGCCGGTCTCTCCCCCGTTTGCATGTCGCGTGGGGGAGGAGTTGATCGGACGGTTGGGGCAGGACCCGATCATGCTCTGTGGATTGTTGCTCCCCCATCGCGTGAGTTTGAATGACCACCACCACTGACAGTATTAGCATCCAAGCCGCCAAGGCCCACCCGCTACCTGAGTTCACCTCCGGCCAGCTTATTGGTGGCCGCTTCGAGGTCATTGAGAAGCTCGGAGAGGGCATGCTGGGTGCCGTCTACAAGGTCACCAACAGCAAGTCCGGTGAGGTCTTGGCTCTCAAGATCATGCGGCCCCAGCTGGTGGCAGAAGACGTCGACATCGACCGCTTCAACCACGAGCTGGCCGTGGCACGGAACCTGGACCACGTTGGCATCGTCAAGGTCTTCGAGAGTGGGGAACACGAGGGGTCTCTGTTCTTCACCTCGGAGTTCGTCGATGGGACATCCCTCCGGGCCGAGCTGAACAAGTACAAGAGCGCCGGCGTGGACATGCCAGCAGAAGAGATGGAGGTCATCCTCTTCCAGCTCTTGGACGCCCTGCAGTACGCCCATGAGACCGCCATCCATCGGGACCTCAAGCCCGAGAATGTCCTCTTGCAGGAGGTTACCGAGGCCGACGGGAGCATTCGGCTCCAGGTGCGACTGACGGACTTCGGCATTGCCCGCGTCGTCAGCCCGACAATCTTCGCGCAGTCCTTCCTTAGCCGAGAAGGAGCTTTCTACCTCGCACCGGAAATGAACGAGTTTCGGGACAAGGTGGCTCCGAACAGCGACCTGTTTTCCGTTGGCG
>CAZQTQ010000109.1:3876-7675 GCA_964596025.1 uncultured Rickettsiales bacterium | reverse complement strand
AGATGCTGCTCAGCTATCCACCCATCGGTACCTACGACATGCCGTCGGAGATCCGCAGCGGGGAACTGACGACGAAAGTAGACGACCTGGTGGAGATCTCTCTCTCTCCGAATCCCCAGGATCGCTTCCAATCTGCCGAAGACATGGCAAACGCCATTGAGCAGACTTTCTCCGACCTATACGTCGAGTCGGACACGAACATGGTCCGTCTGTTGGTCTTGATGCTGCTGTTGGCCGCGGCGTGCGGCTTCGCAGTGGTGTACTTCAAGCAGCAGAAGTTGACGCCGGAGCAAATCCTGAGCAACGACATCCTCATGCGAAACCTCGAGCGGGATCGGGTCATCGCCCTGAACAAACCGCTGGAAGCAGCGCCTGCAGTCACCGATGCGAAGTACGAGGGAATGGTCTACGTGCCAACCGGCACACTCCTCGGGGGCCGATATCTCGGCGACTCCCCCGAGCTAGCAACGACCCAGGGACCTGGAGAACGGGAGTTCCACACCGTAGAGGTGAAGGGCTTCTGGATGGATGCCTACGAGATGCACTACCAGCCTAAGGTGGCCTCCGAGGAGGACACCGAGGAGGTGGCTGCGCAGACGGCGAACTGGAACGAGAACATCGCCATGGAACCCATCGTCGAAGTCACCTGGACCGAGGCCAAGGGAGAGTGCAAACGTCAGGGCAAGCGCCTGTGTAGCGAGGACGAGTGGGAGCGGGCCTGCAAGGGCGACAAGATGACCCTCTTCTCCTACGGCGACGAGTACGCCGATGGAACCTGCGCAGAGAGCGGCTACAGCCGCGGAGACAAGGTAGACGGTTTCCCTGCTTGCAAGAGCAGCCACGGCGTTTGGGGCCTAAGCGGGGGTCTGGTGGAGTGGACATCGACGCTCACCCCCAACAGCCGGGGCTACGTGGTCAAGCCGGGTGGTGTCGGCGGGGACGAGGTCGGCACCCGCTGTGCCGGCCGGTCGGACCGGAACGAGACCTTCGCCCAGATCCACTTGGGCGCCCGCTGCTGTTCCGACTGATTGCGCGACCTACTGGCGGCGCAGGGCCGCATGTCGATCGTCCCAGTCCGCCACGGGGCCTGCTGCGGCGTCCATAGGCCGGCCTTTGAGTTCCCGCAGGAGCAGGCCGTACACGTAGGGATCCTCGACTAGCTCCATGTGGCCCAACCCCTGGACCTGGATGTTCCGTACATCCTCGCCGTCACGAGGGGTCAAGATCGAGCACGCATAGGGACAGACCAGGTCCTGGCGCGAATAGACCGACACGAGCCGGGTTGCTGACGGGAAGGGCTCGGAATTTAACGACTTCACCAGAGACGAACCGGGCAGGAGCTGCCAGAGGCTGCGCGAGACAAGGAGCAGTCCCACTCCCGCGCCAATGGCTGCCGTCGGCGTACCGTGGTGGGGCGTTCCCAGCGTGATCACGGTGCGCGCGTATTCCTGCCCCCCGGCTTGCTGCACCAAGCAGCGCGCAACCATGCCCCCTTTGCTGTGTCCAATGACGTGCAGGCTGTCGATGCCTCGCCGGTCCATGAGCCTCCGGACCTTCTGGTCGATCAGACGAGCCAGTCCCGGAATGCCGCGGGTGTTGAAGTTGTTGAAGAGTCCACCAAGGTGAAAGGAAACCACCCGGTAGCCATCGGCGCGTAATCGCTGCTCTAGGGTCTCCATGACGCGCCGCGTCTGAAAGAAACCCTGAATGAGCAGAACCGTCTCCCCGCTCAAGCCGGCATCGTCGCGCCGCTGATTCGCATCGCCGACGTAGTAGCGGAGGGTCCCTATATTGTTGACGACGGTGCGTCCGATGCCTCGAAGCACCTTGAGAGGACTTGGATTCATCGGCCTCCACTGTATCAGGGCCACGAGACACAGGCTCCGCAGGCCTTGCATTGAACCGGGGCCTGCTGCATCATCCCGGGCCTCTCGAAGGCCACCGGAGGCTGCACCCGTGTCCGTGGATCGCTACAAAGAAGCTGGTGTCGACATCGAGGCGGGAAACGCCTTAATTCGGCGCATTGCGCCATTTGCTCAGGCAACGTCTCGTCCCGAGGTTCTCGGAGGCCTCGGCCATTTCGGCGCCCTGTGGTCGGTCCCAGCCGGCCGCTACGAGGACCTCGTCCTGGTCTCGGCCACGGATGGGGTCGGCACCAAGGTAAAGATCGCCCAAGCGGCAAACCGGCACTCCACCATTGGCATCGATCTGGTCGCGATGTGTGTCAACGACCTGCTCTGTGTGGGCGCCGAACCCTTCTTCTTCCTCGACTACTACGCCTGCGGCCGCCTTGATGTAGACGTGGCGGCCGAGGTGGTCCGCGGAATTGCTGACGGTTGCACCCAGGCAGGCTGCGCTTTGGTCGGTGGCGAGACCGCCGAGATGCCCGGAGTTTACGCCGAGGGCGTGTACGACCTCGCGGGCTTTTCGGTGGGAGGGGTCGAGCGACGCGACATTGTGGATGGCTCTGCGGTACGTGAAGGCATGGCCCTGGTCGGTCTCGCCTCCTCAGGACTCCACAGCAACGGCTACTCCTTGGCCCGTACGATTCTCTTCGAAGAGCAGCAGCTGGGGCTGGACGCGTCGATTCCCGGCCTAACCGGCGAGGAGCCACTCAGCGACGCCCTGCTTCGACCGACCCGCATCTACGTTCGGCCCGTACTCAAGGCACTGTCTCGCTTCCCCATCGGAGCAATTGCGCACATCACTGGCGGTGGGCTCTTGGAGAACCTCCCGCGGGTGGTCCCCGAGCAGCTCAGCCTGCGCATCGACGACGGGAGCTGGACCGTCCCCCCAATCTTCCGCTTCCTTGCCGAGGCCGGGGGTCTGGAGGGACGAGAGCTCTACCGAACCTTCAACGCCGGCCTGGGTCTGGTCCTTGTAGTGGAAAGGGAAGCGGCGAACGAACTCTGCACCCTCTTCAACAACGAGGGAGAGGCAGCGGCGATTGTGGGCGAGGTCGTCGTTACGACGGATCCTGACCAGCGGGTGCGTTGGGCATGAGTGGGCAAGTACCCCGGATCGGGATCCTCATTTCGGGACGGGGCTCGAACATGACTGCTCTTGTCGAATCCCTCCGGCGGGAGCGATGGATGGCCGAGGTGGCCCTCGTCCTGTCCAACCGCCCCGAAGCCGCAGGCTTGGAGCAAGCGCGGAGCTTTGGCCTCCCCACCGCAGTACTCGACCACCGGCCCTACGGTCGCTCCCGTCGGACGGAATTCGACGCCGAGTTGGCCCTGCTGCTTCAGGCGGAGCGGGTCGACTGGGTCGTGCTTGCCGGCTTCATGCGGATCCTGGGTCCGGAATTCACCCTGCCGTTTGCCGGCCGCATCTTGAACATCCACCCCAGCCTCTTGCCCCGCCATCCCGGACTGCATACCCACGAGCGGGCACTGGAGGCCGGGGACACCGAACACGGCTGCACGGTGCACCTGGTCGACAGCAGTCTTGATGGCGGTCCCATTTTGGCCCAGTCTCGGGTTCCCGTTTTTCCCAACGACGACGCAGAAACTCTCGCCGATCGGGTGCTCGAAGAGGAGCATCGGATCTATCCTCTCGTCGTACGCGCAGCGGTCGAAGGTCGCCTGCGAGACGCCTTCCCACCCCGGGCTTCGTCCCCCAGTCCCCTCTGAGGCCACCCCGTGATCTCGCGAAACTACGAGGTTTTGGTCGTCGACCCCTCTCCCGGGGCGCTCGTCGCAGGGGCCGCCTTGGCGCGCGAGGGACTGAGCGTTCTGGTCCTGAACGGCAGCGATCAGGGCACCCATCAGAAGGGGAATGGTAAAGCGTTGGGTGGTCA
>CAZQTQ010000109.1:3059-3866 GCA_964596025.1 uncultured Rickettsiales bacterium | reverse complement strand
CCCCAATCACGGGCTTTCAGCAGGGGCTGCTCTTGCCGCGCAGCCTCAAGACCCTGCGCTTCCATCCCCATGAGCTGCAGTCGGTCCGAAGGGGCGAGCCCGGACTCCAGGTCATCAACAGCCGCCACCGCCTCGAGCTTCATCCCGACCAAGGCCGGCTGATGGCCGAGTTTCAGCGGGAGTTCCCCCGGGATGCTCCGCAGCTAGAACGCCTCGTGGACCAGTGTCTCACCGCGGCTGGCTCCTTCTCCGAAGCGCTGGAACAGGCCGTTGACGAAGCCGGTCAGATGGGCTTCTTTCAGAGCGTCGGCCTGACAAGGCCCTCTTGGACCCCTCCCCTTCCTCCCGAAGACATCCCCTCGTGGGGTGATTTCTTGAACCACTTCGACATCAGCGAAGAAGCCCGCACGATGCTCCGCGGCCTCCTGCGCCCCTTCTGCTGCCTGGACGTGGTCGATGACCTCCCGCTGCCCGTGGCCGGCATCCACCTTGCCGACGTCTTCGACGGGGCCTTTGCAGATCCCGGGGAGGAACACACCCTGTTGGCCCTGCTCCTTCGCCGGGTCCGGGCCATGCGCGTCGAGGTCGTACAGGGCCAGCCGACCCACTTCTTGGGCAACCGGCGGCGGGTCGACTCCGTCTGTTTTCCCGGCCGCGACGAGCCGATGCCGGTGGACTACGTCATCACCGGCGGCGATCCGGAGGACCTCTTGCCCTGGCTGCCCGGCAACCTCCGGTCCTATGACCGGGTACTCAGCCGCCTGGCACCGTCCCATTTTCGCTATTCCATCTACCTCGGCGTCGAGG
>CAZQTQ010000109.1:680-3049 GCA_964596025.1 uncultured Rickettsiales bacterium | reverse complement strand
CTGCCGCCCGACTTGGCAGAACACGCGGTCCTGCTCGATGACGAGGAGCCCGAGGCTCCGGGCGGCTGCGTGCTGATGAGTACCAGCTCCAAGGGCAGCCCCATGGCGCCCGATGGCTTCCGCGCCATCACCTTGAGTACGCTCCTCCCCTACACCGACGAGGGCACCGCACCCGAAGGGCTCGAACCCGTGGCCAGCGGCATGCTGGACCGGGTGAAGGGGTTGATCCCCTACTTGGAGCGGCACCTGGAGGTTCTTCAGATCCCCACCCAGGGCCTCGTGGACGACGACCACCCCATTCCGCTCGACTCAAGCCCTGCCGCCTACACGCCGGCCATTCCGCCTGCCGAGGACCCGGTAGCCGCGGGCCTTGGGGTCTTCCTACCCCATCGGAATGTCTTCTGTGCCGGGCCTGCGGCCTTCCCGGCCCTTGGATTGGGGGGCGAGGCACTGGCCGGCCGGCTTGTGGAGAGACTTAGTCTCGCAGGACGCAAGAAGATACAGTCCTGAGCGGCTTTGGCCGCCGCCGCCCTCGCTCAGCCATTTCGCATTCGGTCGACCGAGATCACTCCCTTGAGCTTGCTCAGCCCCCGCATGAGGTTGCGGAGGTGCGCTGCATCCCGCACCGCGACCTCGAGCATGATGTGGCCCCGCTCGGTTCGCGTGGTTCGGGCCTCCGCCGAGCTGATGTTGACGTTCATCTTGCCAATCGCCTTCGTGAGATCGGCCAGCATCATCGGTCGGTCCACGGTGACGACCTGAATGCGCACAGCGTGAGGGTCCTTGTGTCCGGGATCCCAGGCAACGTCAACCCTCCGCTCCAGCGGTAGGGAGAGGGCCTGCGGGCAGTCCGATCCATGAACCGTCACCCCTCGACCGCGGGTGATGAAGCCGATGATGGGGTCTCCGGGGAGCGGCCTACAGCACTTGGCGAACACGGTCAGCATCCCGCCCATCCCGTCGATGCGCACCGGCGAGCCGCCCCGGCGGGCCACCCGTTCGAAAATGCTGCGGAGGGTTGAGACCTCCACCTCATCCTCGTCGCGAGCCAGCACCTCAGCTTCGATGTAGAGCGGCAGGATCTTCTGCACGCTCACTTGGCCAAAGCCGATCTGGCAGTAGAGAACATCGATGTTGGGCAGGGAGTGCTGCTCCAGGGCAGCCCGCAGGCCGTCTTGCTTGATCAGGCTCTTGAGGTTGGTTCCGTGCTTTCGGAGTTCCTGATCCAAGAGCGACTGTCCGACCTCTCCCGCCTTGGACTTCTCCTCTCGGCGGAGGTACTGCCGAATCTTGCTCTTGGCCCGAGAGGTTGCAGCGCTTTGAAGCCAGTCCTTCTTCGGGTGTTGGTCGGCACGGGTCAGGATCTCCACCCGGTCCCCCGAGCTAAGGGGGTGGGTGATCTTGACCATGCGCCCGTTGACGCGTGCGCCGACGCAATGGTCCCCCACTTCGGTGTGGATCGAGTAGGCGAAATCCAGGGGGGTGGCGCCGCGGGGGAACCAACGCAGCTCCCCTCTCGGGGTGTAGACATAGACCTGATCGATGTAGAGGTCGACCTTGAGGACGTCCAGAAACTCGCGGGAGTCCTCGATGTCTTCAGCCCACTGCAGGAGGTGCTGGATCTTGGTGAATTTGTCGATCTCCTCCTTGCCCAGGGCGAGCTTGCCCGCCTTGTACTTCCAGTGCGCTGCGATGCCAAATTCGGCAAAGCGGTGCATTTCGTGGGTCCGAATCTGGACCTCGACGCGCTGGCCGTCGGGCCCGATCACCGTGGTGTGCAGGCTCTGATAGCCGTTGGTCTTGGGTTGCGCGATGTAGTCCTTGAAGCGCTCGGACACCGGCGACCACAAGCCATGCACCGTACCCAGCGCTGCATAGCACTGACTCAGGTCATCGACGATGATGCGGAATGCGAGGAGGTCGTCCACCTCGTCGAAGGTGAGCTCCTTCTGCTGCATCTTCATCCAGATGGACCACAAGCGCTTAACTCGGCCGCTGACCGCTGCAGTGATCTTCAACGGGCTCAGACCCTCGAAGATCATCTTCTGGACCCGCTCGATCGTGGCCTCAAAGTAAGGGGCTCTGGCCGCAATCTGTGATCCGAGCTCCTCGGCTACCTCCTCGTGGAGGTACTTGAAACTGAGATCTTCGAGTGCACCCTTGATGGCGACGATGCCCAAGCGGTTGGCGATCGGCGCATAGAGGTCCATCGTCTCCTGGGCAATGCGCACCCGCTTCTCAGGGCGCATCGCACCCAGGGTGCGCATGTTGTGCAGGCGATCGGCCAGCTTGACCACCACCACCCGGATGTCCTTGGCCATAGCGAAGACGAGCTTTCGAAAGTTCTCCGCTTGGGCTTCTTCGGCCGT
>CAZQTQ010000109.1:0-670 GCA_964596025.1 uncultured Rickettsiales bacterium | reverse complement strand
TTGGTAACGCCGTCGACCATCTCGGCCACTTCGGGCCCAAACGCCTTTTCCAGATCTCCGAGGGTGGCCTCGGTGTCCTCTACCGTGTCGTGCAGGATGGCGACGATCAGGGTGTCCACATCCATGTGGAGATCGGCGAGGATGTTCGCCACCTCAAGCGGGTGCGCGAAGTAAGGCTCGCCAGTCTTGCGCTGCTGACCCTTGTGGTACTTCGAAGCAAAAACCCAAGCCTTCTTGATTCGGCTCAGATCGGCATCAGGCGCATAACCGCTGACCTGCTGGAGAATGGTCTCAAGTCGAAGCATGACGCGCCGGAACCACAGCTCAGAAAGGCGGCATGCCCCCGATACCTGGGTTCAAACCTTGGATCCTAACAGCGACCGTGAAGGGCGGCTACGGGGCCGTCGGTGGGGGAAGAGGCTGATGGCGGTCCCGTCCCTCTTGGAGCAAGGACACCAATTGGGCCTCGGCTAGGTCCAGGTCGTCGTTTACCAGCGTCGCGTCGAAGGTACTGGCCTCCGCCATCTCTCCTGCCGCCACTGCAAGCCTCTCCTGGATGATCTCCTCGGCATCCGTGGCGCGGACGCGAAGCCGTCGCTCCAGCTCTCTCAGTGAGGGCGGCATCAGGAAGAGGAAGAGCCCCTCGACCCCCTTTGCGCGCACCTGGCGA
>CAZQTQ010000108.1:0-11423 GCA_964596025.1 uncultured Rickettsiales bacterium | reverse complement strand
GAGGGCGTTGGATAGGTAGTACCGGACGTCGCCGTGGAAGTACTCGGCTTCGGGGTCGTCGAGGACGGCCCGCAGGCTCAGGGTGGCCAGGGCCCAGTCCTTGTTCTTGAGCTGCTTGATCGCTTTCTTCAGCTTGCGTGGTGTGGGCGGGGGCTCTGCCGGCACTTCCTCCTCGCCCTCTTCGCCTCCTTCGCTCTTATCGTTGCCGTCAGCCGGTGCAGCGGCCGCGCTCTCGGCTGCCGCCGGCAGCGGGACGAGCAGAGCCAGCACCAAGGCCAGCAGTGCGTTCCGAAGCAGCATGGCTTTACTTTCGCTTTCCGGTCAGGGCTGAGATGCCGATGCCGAACTGGAAGTTGTTTCGGGCGGTGAACTTGCCGGTGTAGGTCCGCGTCTCTAGTGAGATGTGATCCCGGAAGTCGATCTTGAGCGCCACCTTGCGACTGAGGAAGAACTTCAGGCCCACGCCGATGCTCGGCCCCGCCAGCGCCCGGAAGCCTCCGTCTGCCTCCAGTCTCTGCCCGAGGTAGCCGTGGGCGCCCAGTGTGCCGTAGACGTCGAAGTGCGCCACGGCCTGAGTTCCCCAGGCCAGCTTGGCGTAGATGGGGGACCAGACGAGGTTGATGCTGCCACCGAACAGCTGTCGGGCGGCGTCTGAGCCGAGGCTTGCGAGGTTGCCGCCGGCGGCGGTGCCCAGGAAGGTTACGTCCTGCCAGTGGCTGTTGCCCCACCCGTAGCCGCCCTGGACGAGGAACTCGACGCCGAGGTACTCACTGGGGTTCAAGGTGGCGTTGAAGCCGAGCATGAGGCCGGCCACATAGGGGTCGAAGGGCTGTGTCGTCAGCAGGAAGCCGACCTCGTGGTGGCCGCGCTTGACGTAGAGGTTTTGCTGAACAACGCGGACGTCCTCGTTGCGGAGGATGCCAACCTCGGCGATTTTGACCTCGGTCTTCTCCTCTTGGGTCTTCTTAGTCTTGCGTTTGGCGGCTTCGGCGGGCGCAGCCGGGAGCAAGAGCAACAGGGCCAGCGCGGAGAGCAGGATGCGGGCGAGCGGCTTCATGCGGGGATCTCTCGCTTAGAAGGGGAGGTTGCGGCCGACGTTGTCGGTCCGGTCGTGCAGTGGGTAGTAGTAGATGTCGACATCGGTGTTGTATCCGGGGATGGCGGTACCCGTGAATCCTATGGCGCGGTCTTGGGGCAGGTAGCGCCAGCCACCCGACGTGCCCTCGTCCTCGCTGGTGTGAGGCACGCGAACCCCGTCGACGAAGACCTGGATCGTCTCCTCGTCGGGCAGGGTTGAGAGAATCCAACCCCGGCTGAGGTTGCTGATCATCGCCCCGATGTTGCCCAAGGCGTCCTGGAAGTTGGCGAGGACGCAGCTCTGGGGGTCGTCTACGGTCGTGGTGGTCTGGATGGGCGTGAACTGCCCGCCCGTGTAGCAGGCGACGTTCTGATAGAAATCCAAGGAGCAGACTGGCGACCCGTGTTCGTTGCAGGGTCCCGGGTAGGCAATCTGCGATCCGTCGCAGAGCGCCTCGGGGTCGCTCTCGAGCTGGTAGGTGGGCGCGATGGTGGCCCAGACGACCGGCTGCTCCATGGCATCAAAGAAGTCGAGGAACCAACTGAGCCGGCAGTCGCAGTCGCCGAAGTTCGGGTCATCGTTGTGCTCCAGGACGCAGTCCTCGATGAACTGTCCTGGTGGATAGGCGCCTGAGCGGTAGGTGTCGTCGCCCTCGTCCGAGACTGCGATCACCACGGTGGTCGCTCCGCCGCGGAAGAAGCCTTCGTTGCAGGAGCGCTCGGCATCCGGAACCTGGCTACAGATGATCTTGACGGGGTCGGTGTCTGGCCGGCTGTCGATGCCGTCCCAGAAGGTCTGATCCTGGCCCTTGCACAAGGCAAATGCGGCCGACAGGACCGAAGTCTCATTGCCCGCTCCGCCGATGCCCACGTCCACGAGGTTGGTGAAGTCATTGACGACGTCGTCGGTCTCGGGGGTCAAGATGGTGGGGCTGCAGGTACTGGTCGAGCCCACTGCAGTCAGGTCCCGAAGGTTGCCGGTGTTCCCGTTGCCCTGGCTCTCGATGTCGGTGGTGATTACCCCCATGTTGTAGTTGAGGAAGCGTTCTTGGTTGGTCTGGAACTCGGCCCAGGCGGTTACGGCGTCGGCGATCGTGTCGTAGGAGATCTCCTGGCCCTCCTCGGAGTCGACGTTGGCAAACGCCTCGATGAAGGAGCCGAAGTTGGCCTGGATCTCCGCCTGGATGGGCAGCATCGAGTCGCTGTTGTCCACAACCCAGAGGATGTCGACGTCGCTATCGAAGTTCGACTGCTCGAAGCGGTCGTGCATCAACAGGTCGTAGGGGTTACAGCTCAGCGGCCCGAGGGCGGCGATGGCGAGGAGGAGTGAGCTGGAGAGCAGTCGGGAGGAGTGCATGAAGTGTGGAGTCCGGTTGGACTTCGGCCTATCCCGAAGACGCACGATTTTAGCGGGAAGTTCCGCTCCGTCCAGTCGGGCGAGGGGCCTAAGACTTGAGTTGGAGCTTCGTCGGGCCCCGGTAGGACCCTGCCAGGGGGTCACTGGGGACCGGCGCAGCATCGGAAGCCGTCGTCGTCGTGAAGGGATTCTCTTGGGTGCGCGTGGCGGCTGAGGCAGGAGGCGCCGTAGGCGGTCTCCGACCACAAGGTGCTGCCGCGTAGGGTCCGCAGGCTAGCTTTCGGAACACCCTCGAGGATGTCCACTTCGATGAGTCCTTCGTGCGGCCACCGGTCGGTGTCCCAGGGGTCGTTCACCCACTCGCTGAGGTTGCCGTCCAGATCGAAGACCCCCTCGGGGCTGTGGCAGTTGGGAAGTGTGCCGCTCTTGGCAATGGGAGGCGGCCCATCCTTGGGCTCAGCGATGGGTACGTTGCAGCGTGCTCGGTCGAAGTGATCGCCGTAGGAATAACGTCGGCCCTCGGTCCCGCGGCACGCGCGCTCGAACTCGGCAGACTGGCAGAGGCGCTTGCCTTGGGCCTTGCACAGCCCCTGTGCTTCGTCCCAGCTGACGTCCATGCGTGGTTTCGCATTGGCCTGATTGGGGAATTCGTAGCGATCCATACAGAAGGCGGGGACTTCTGTCGGGCGGGTCGGCGGGGCGGCTAGCAACTCCGACGGCAGGACGGGGTCGCTTGGGGATGCAGCGGCCTTGGGGGCGCTCCCCTGGACGAAGGCCGAGCTTGGATGAAAGACCATCCCCGGAGGACAGCTGGTCGACGCAAAGGGTACTTGCACACCACCGCACGCCGAAACAGCGAGGCCTAGGAGCGGAAGAAGGGCCCACTTGGTGATGCGCGATTCAGGCACTAAGTTGCTCCGGTCATGGCTGAGCCTACCCTTGAGGAACTCCGGACGCAGATCGACGCGACCAACGCCGAGATCTTGCGCTTGCTCAACGACCGATTGCGACTGGTTGAGGCGATCCGGCACCACAAGGTGCGGTCCGGGACCCGGCTGTTCAGCCCCCAGCGCGAGTCCCAGATGCTGGACCGCCTTCAACTCGCCAACGAAGGCCCGTTGTCTGCCGACAAACTTCGGCAGGTCTTCAAGGAGATCTTCAAGCTCAGCCTCGAGTACATGGAGTCTGACTTGCGGCGGGGACTTCGGGTGCATCGGGTCGAGGGGGAACCGCATCGGAGCTACACCGTGGCTGGGCACACCCTGGGCGAAGCACCGCAGTTGATAGCTGGCCCTTGCTCAGTGGAGTCCTTCGAGCAGTGCGATGCGGTTGCAGCTCGTCTCAAAGGGCTGGGCGTGGGCTTTCTGCGGGGTGGCGCCTTCAAGCCGCGAACCTCCCCCTACTCCTTCCAGGGGCTGCGAGAAGACGGGCTGCGCATCCTCCGCCAGGTGGCAGATCGCCACGAGATGGCGGTCGTCACCGAGATCCTGGATCCGCGGGATTTCGAGCTGGTCCAGGCGCACACCGACATCTTTCAGGTGGGTACGCGCAATATGTACAACTATGAGCTACTGCGGCTCCTGGGCCAGGCCAAGAAGCCGGTCCTGCTCAAGCGCGGCTTCATGGCGACCCTCGAAGAGTTTGTCCTGGCGGCCGAGTACGTGGCTGCCGAGGGGAACGAGGACATCATCCTCTGCGAGCGCGGGATCCGTACCCACGAGCGTTGGACCCGGAACACACTGGATCTGAGTGCCGTTCCACTGCTTCGACTGGAGACCCCCTTCCCGGTAGTGGTGGACGTGAGCCACGGAACGGGGCGCCGGGATCTCCTGATTCCCATGGCCAAGGCGTCGCTTGCGGCCGGTGCCCAAGGGGTGATGGTCGAAGTACACCCCAACCCCTCTCTGGCCCTATCGGACAACGCGCAGCAGTTGGACCTCGACGAAATCGAGCGCTTTGTGGCGGAGGTCTTGGGGCGCTGAGGCGGGGTACGTGGGGTTCCGGTCGGGGGCTGGGGTCGCCCTAGCGCTCTTCGCCGCGGGCGATCGCATCGAGAGCCTCGAAGGTCCGGCTGACCGTGTTGCTCAGGTACGCGCCGGCGGCCTTGTGATGGTCCATGAGCTGGTTCCATAGATCTGGGATGGCGCCTCGAAGATCGGGCAGGGGCACGGCGTTGGCGAGCTCCCCGAGGTCTTGGATGGGCTGAGGCAAAGGGCTGTCTCCGTACGCGGCGCGAAAAACGTCCAGTGCCTCGTGGAGTTGGGCTCGGACGAGGGGGTCTTCCGGGAGCCGCGTGGCCTCTTCGGTCGCGGCTTCCTCGGCCTCCAGAGGTGCCTCGGCCTCGAAGTCAGGGGTGGGCGCGTCCTCGACCCAATCGTCCTCTTCTTCGACCGGGGCGGCTTCGATGACCTCGCTCTCTGCGGCGGCGGCTTCTACCTCCTCGTCGGCTGGGGCGGCTTCTACCTCCTCGTCGTCGCCTTCCGTCTCTACAGCTGAGAGGGTCCCGATCGGCAGGATGTCGGTGTGGGTCGCTGCGGTAGTTTCTTCCACGTCGGACTGGAGGGTAGCCACGTCCGCTTCGGGGTCGGTCTGGACCGTGGCCTCGTTCTCGGCCGAATCCGCTTGGACCGTGGCCTCCTCTTCGGGGCTGCCTCCTGTCGTCGCATCGGGTCCATCTACGGCCTCACTCTCTCCCGCTTCGTCCTCGGTTCCAACGTCCCCCGGAACCGGGGGGCCCTCCCGGGCCGCGGGCCTGGAATGTTCGCCCTCGTCGTCGTCCTCTTCGTCTTCGGATACCTCGATGCCGTGCGCAGCGAGGGTCTCCGCTCCCGCCGGCATCAGGCTCACGAATTCGGCCAGCGTGAACCCACCCCGCAGCTTGTGGGGACCGATGTCGTTGGTGCAGGCGATTGCAGTCGCCCGTCCCTTGGTCTTCTCGCTTACCTCGACCCTGGGCGCCACGATGACGTTGGCCTCGAGCTTTTGGCCCTTCAAGATGACCGTTGAATTGGCCTTTACGACGTCGACCCGAAGAGAGCCGCTGGTGAACTCCACCGTATCGGCGTGGACGTAACTCATCGAAACCTTGCCCTCGAGTACCACCCTGCCGTTGAGCGCGACAACGTGGCTGAGCTCAGTCTCGTCGGGTGGCCGGAGGATCACATCGCCGTCGCTCGAGACCAGGGAGTGCAGCGGTTGCGCGGGCGCACCTTCGATGACGATGTTGCCGCGGTTTTCGATGCACAGTCCTCTGGATTCGACGCTGAGGTGCACGCCTGCGGGGAGGACAAAAGAGCCATCGTTTTCAGCCATGGAACGCTCCGCTACTAGCCGCTGTCTGCGAGGTGCTACGACGCCCCATTGTCCTTAGCTAGGGTCCCGCGAGTCAATCCGTTCAGGCATACGAGGCTGCGCTTCCTGCTGATAGAGGGCCTCAAATGCGGCTGCCATGGCGTCCTCTGACGGTGGAGGCCGGCTTGCCTTTTGGGCTCTTGCGACCTGTTGGGGACGGGCAGCAAGGAGGGCGAGGACCTCAGCCCAACTTTGCGCGGAATTCTCCGGGGCGACCCACCCGTCCACGCCATCTTCGACCAATTCGGGGAGGCCACCGACGCGACTAACGAGCAGGGGACGCCGCGCTGAGCGGGCTTCGAGTGCGACGATCGGCTGGTTCTCGTCCCACAGAGACGGGAGCGCGACCAGGTCGACACTCGCCATCCGGGCCGCGGCCTCCTCGGGACGGTAGGGACCGAGCCAACGCTGTCCGGGCATCACTTCACCCCTGGGGATAGGGCATCCGTGGACCTCGACTTCGAGGCAGCCGGGCGGGAGCGCGGCGGCGGCCGCCAGGAGCAAGCCCAAGCCCTTGCTGGGGTGCGGATTGCCAAAGAAGCCCACCCGCAGGGGTCCGCGACGCGGCTCGGGACGGAGGCTCCGTTTCGCGCCGGAGCTGGGGTTCTGCGCCGGGCCCGCCACCACGGCCTCATCCTGGCCCACCCCGTTGGATACCCGGTGCAGCTCCCTCTGGATCCCATGAGCGCGCAGTCGGTCGATGACGAACTGGGAGGGTGCGGTCACGAGGTCGGCGGATTCGAGCGCTGATCGCAGCCCAATTTGGCGGGTCCTCCAGCGCTGGCGTGCGGTCGGTCCCGGATCTCGAGTTCCTTCGTCGCCGGCGAGGGTCTCGTCCGTCCAGACTGCGGGGAGCACCCGGCGGGCCAGGCGGCCGGCCATCGCGCGGAGTGGACTTCGGCCCAGCTGTCCCTCGAGGCACCGTATGCAGGCCTCCTCCTCGGCCCGTGCACACCGCTGCCCGGGCGGGCGGAGCATCTGACCTCGCCCGCAGAGCCAGCTGTAGTCGTGGACGGTGATGGCCGTGGTGCAGCCCAGCGTCTGAGCCAGGCGGAGGGGGACGGTCCCCCAGCCGTCCGGATGACCCAGGTGCAGCACCTCGGCGCCGGAGCGCCGCAGCACCTCGCGGACCGGCTCTTCGAGCCGTGCGTCGTACCAGGTCTCTCGGTAGTTTCGAGCCCAGTCGAGCCGGTGTCTCAGCCAGAACACGCTGACACCGCTGACCTCGGCCTCATCCAAAGCCCACCGTCTTCCTCCGGCGTCTTGGGGACGGTCGTTTCTGGCGAGAACGTGTACGTCGTGCCCGCGCCGCGCGAGGCCGCGGGCCAGACTCTGGGTCCAGACCTCGACGCCCCCCCGGCTGGTGGGAAGGTAGCGGTGGGCAACGAGCAGTACGCGCATCAGCTCAACGCGACCCCTCGACTCCATACGCTCGGGCGGCGTTCTTCCCCGACAATGCGTCCCGAGCCCCCTTCCACTGGCCGAGAAGCGCTGCGGTTCGACGGGGCAAGCCGACCAGCGCCCACAGGGGGCCACCCTTGCGCAGGTCGGTGGGCATCCCGGCGAGCGCAGCCCAGCCAAGCGAGCGTAGGTCGGGAACGGCGTGGAGTCCGAATTCGGCCCGCGCCTGGAGGTGGGCCCGGCGATTCCGATCGAAGGCCTCCAGCAGGCTTGGATCGTGGTGGTGCTCGGCCTGGGCCTGGGGCACATAGGCGAGACTCTTTCTGGCCTGGATGGCTTCGGCTCCCCAGCTCAAGTCTTCGCCAAAGGTCCGCGGGGGGAAGGGGTGCTCCAGAACCCAGGATCTCCGGACCAGGGAGGCGACGTTGTCGAAGCGAGCCAGGTGCATGGCCTCGTGCGGGGAGAGCGACTCCCAGGATTGGCCGGGCTCCAAGGACTTGTGGTGCCAGTCTTCGTCTGGAAGGGCGGGGGGAGTCCATCGCTCCAGCTTCGCCCATACCAGCGGATCGGCGCCCGGGCGTGGCACCTGCCGGGCGTAGGCCCCCACGATGGCGGGCTCCGCGAGGGGTGCGCGGAGTCTTCGCAAGAAGGACCGGCCCTGAGGAACCGCGTCCTGCGTGAACAGAGCGACGTACTCGCAGCGGGCCTTGACTACCAGTTCCGTGCGGACTCGGCCGTGATCGAACTCAGCCGGTCGCACGGCAAAGAGACGAAGAGACCGATGGCGGCGAAGGGCCTCTTGGACCGATCCGTCCGTGGAACCCGAGTCTGCAATCAGGACCTCCACCCGAAGATCCTGGTCCAGGACCGCATCCAGGAGCTCGAGCAGGCGCGTTCCGCCGTTGAGTACAGGAATGGCGACGGAGATCTCGGGACTCGGGTTTCCGGGAGCTGGTTCCGGAGCCGTGTTCCGAGCGCACACGGCTCGCAGCAGCTCCTCCTCTCCCAGGGAGGTGGTTCCTGCCCTTGTTCCCTCGCTCTCGGAAAGCCCCACGCCCCAGGCTTCCAACACCGCATCCAACCACACCTCTTGATCCGGAGGAGGTCTAACGCTGCTCCGCCAGCGAGCGAGGCGTTCAGGCCTCTCGACCAGATCGGCGATGGCCGCGGCCAGGGCGGGGGCGTCCCCGGCGGGGAGGAGCGCACCGTCCCGGTCGGCGATTACCGCCTCGGGAAGGCCCCCGAGATCCGAGGCCAAGACAGGAACCCCGTGGGCCCGTGCTTCGAGCACGACGAGCGGAGCGTTCTCCCCCCAAAGGGACGGGACGACCACGATGTCGGTTGCAGCCAGGAGAGGGCCGACCTCGTTGGGAGAGACCTGACCCCCGTCGATGAGGCGACCTTGGGCTCGGGCAAGGCTCTCTGCCTTGAAGCGCGGGAAGGGTGCCGGCCCCACTGCACGGGCTGTGAGCCCCGCTGCCACAGCGCTGGGCAGCCGGGCCAGGGCGTCGGCCAGGACTTGGGGTCCCTTGTGCTCTACCCAGGTCCCCAGGAAGAGTAGGCGCAGCGGCTCGCCCGCTGCCCGCTCCTGCCACGGGACTGCGGGCGCATTCACGCCGGTGCGGACGATGTGGACGGGCGGCAGCTCGAGGCCGTCCTCCCGGAGGGAGTCGGGGAGGAAAGAGCTGGGTGCAAGCACGCAGTCAACGGCTCGCAGGCCTTCTTGGACCCGCCTGAAGCGGGCTTCGATGGCGGGATCGAGGCTGGCGCAGCCTTCGCCTCGGTCCTTCAGCGCCAGCGGTGCGCTCCGCAGGCCTCGCGTCCGGAGGCGAGCCCCCTCCTCGTTCAAGCGGCGGATCCAGCGTTGTGGCCCAGGAGCGAGGTCGTGAAAGGCCCTGTGTACCCCGTCCGTGGGCAGGCCCTCGGGCAAATGTGCCGCCATCCACCGGGCGGCTTGCTCCAGCGGGCCTTCCCGGTGGCGGTAGCGGTCGAAGCAGGCCCGGCAGCGGCTTCGGTCGACGGGATGGCACAGCTCGCCGTCCGGTCGTCGCCGCTGGCCGCCGCTGGGGCAGGACCACCAAGCATCGTGGAGGTGCAGCACGGTTGTCGCGCCTTGGCTGCGTGCGACCTCCACAAAGCCCAAGGACAAGCCCTGGAAGCTCTGAAAGGCCACGAGATCGGGCCGGAAGCGGTCGAGAACCTCTGCAAAGCTGCGGTCGAGGGCCGGGTCATCCAAGGCTTCGGGGAGATCTCGGTAGGGATAATTCTGGACGAGGCCGAAGACCCGGAAGCCCTCGACTTCCTCCTCCAGGATCGCGTTCTGCGCCGATCCGCGTCGGACCCGTCCCGCAGCGATCGCGACTTCGAAGCCGCGCCGCGCCAAGCCCCCCGCCAGACGTCCGCTGTAGACCTCCACGCCCGCAGTGGAATCGGGCAGGAAGGCGTGCGTGACCACCAGGATGCGGCCATGTGCAGCGATCGCCATGGGGCCAAGGTACCATCTGGGTCGTCGTGCCCTCTGATCCCATTCACGGCCCGCTCAAGCGGGTCCTCGTCGTCGATGACGAAGAGAACATCCGCCACCTGCTCTTGGTCGTCCTGAAGAAGGCCGGCTACGAGCCCACGGCGGTTGCTGGTGGAGAAGAGGCGCTCCGCCTTCTCGGCCAAAAGGACTTCGGGATTGTGATCTCGGACATCCGCATGCCGGGCATGGATGGGCGTGCCCTGCTCGAGGAGGTGGCTGCCATCCAAGGGCGCGCCCCCTATGTCGTGATGATGTCCGCCTATGGCGGCGACGATGTCGCGATCGACTGCATGAAGGGGGGCGCTTACGACTACTTCAACAAGCCCTTCAAGGCGGACGAGGTGGTGCTCCTGCTTCGGAAGATCCAAGAGCGCGAGGTTTTGTTCCGGGAGAACCTGAGGCTGCGCGAGGAGTTGGCTGAACGACGCCGCTATGCGTCAATCATCGCGCGCTCGAAGGAGATGGAGGAGATCCTCGCGACCGTCGCCAAGATCGCGCCCTACCCCACGACGGTGCTGATTACCGGTGAGAGCGGAACGGGAAAGGAGTTGCTGGCGCAGGCGGTCCACAGCGGCTCCAGCCGCGCCGCAGGTCCGATGGTTCCGGTCAACTGTGGTGCTATCCCAGAAAACCTCCTCGAGTCGGAGCTGTTTGGCCACGCCAAGGGCGCGTTTACCGGGGCGCACAAGACCACAGCCGGACTCTTCCACGAGGCGGATGACGGTAGCCTCTTCCTCGATGAGGTCGCAGAGCTGCCTCTCGGCCTGCAGGTCAAGCTCTTGCGGGTTCTCGAAGACGGCAGCATCCGTCGGGTGGGCGAAAACCAGAGCGAGCAGGTCGACGTGCGGCTCATTGCGGCGACCTCGCGTGATCTTGAAGCTCTGGTCCGCGAGGGACGCTTCCGCGAGGATCTCTACTACCGGCTCAAGGTTCTGCACATTCGCATTCCTCCACTTCGTCGCCGCAAGGAGGACATCCCAGCCCTCATCGAGTCGTTTCTGGCCCGCTTCAGCGTCCGGTTCGGCAAGGACCTCGTCGAGGTCGAGCCCCGGGCCATGGAACTTCTCCTGGGTCACGACTGGCCCGGCAACGTGCGGGAGCTCGAGAATGTCATCGAGCGGGCCGTCATCCTCTCCGACGGTTCGTCGGTCACCGTCGATGCTCTGCCGCCGGAGGTCACGAGCCGAACAAGGGGCTTGAGCAAGTCCGATTCGAACGACTTGAACATCAAGCGGCGGGTGCCTCGCCTGGAGGCCGAGCTCATTGCCCGGGCGCTTGAGGAGACCGACGGCAACCGCACTCAGGCTTGCAAGTTGCTCGGAAT
Organism: uncultured Rickettsiales bacterium; assembly: GCA_964596025.1. Classification (GTDB taxonomy): domain Bacteria; phylum Myxococcota_A; class UBA796; order UBA9615; family UBA9615; genus CAZQTQ01. Next base: position 389 of record CAZQTQ010000108.1, on the reverse strand, counting down.
CTCTCACCGCGCTCTCCTCTACAAGATGAAGGACTACTCCATCGACATCCCTTCGGGCCGGGGACGCCGTTGAAGGGTGTGCGGCGATGGACTGCTCGCTAAGGACGGTGGAGGGGCTGGCTCTGGCCCTGGCCCTGGTCTTGGTCTTGGCCGGGGCGACCGGCTGTGGGCGAAGCGCGGCTTCATGGACTGAGGAGGGGGACCGCCTCCTGCGGGCGAACGATCTCATCGCCGCTGAGGAGGCCTACAACCGGGCCTTGGCAGTGGATCCGCACCACGGTCAAGCGGTCTATGGCAAGGGCTGGACGCTCTACGCTTCGGGCCACATCAGCCTTCGCCCCCGCGTCTTTCAACAGAGCGCGTACAAGATCCGTCGCACGGGTTCGGGC
>CAZQTQ010000107.1:0-11487 GCA_964596025.1 uncultured Rickettsiales bacterium | reverse complement strand
GCCGTGTCGTCGTCTCCGGCCGTGTCGTCGTCTCCGCTCGCTCCGCTGTCGTCATCGCCGGTTGCGTCGTCGTCGTCCGAAGTGTCGTCATCCGCTCGCATGACTCGGCCCGAGGAGCAGCCCCCCACGGGCCCCCCAAGGAAGAGCAGGGCGAGGGCTAGAGCAGGATGGGTGATACGAGGCACGACCAGAGAATACCGTGGGAGTTGGTGCCTAGGTCGTCTGTCTTGGGGCCAGGGGAACGCGGATCTCTATCGTCCAATGCCCGAGTGCTGCGTTGTGGCCGAGGTAGGCGTGGTGGTGGGTTTCGCCCATGCGATGTAGGCCTCGGGCGTCCAGCCAGGCAAAGAGGGTCTCGTGCAGCTGAAGGAAGTGCCTGTCCAGGGGTTGGGAGATGAGCATGCAGGCTGCGGGGAGGCTGGGAATTCGACGCGTTTCGACGGCGGCTCCTTCGATGAGCCGGGTGATCGGAAGGCGGATTTCCGCATCGATGGGGTGGTTGGGCTGGGCGTCCAGGGGGTTCAGCGCCCCGAAGACGATCTCCAACGGGCCTGCGGGCCCCGCGCCGTGTTCTTTCACGAAGGCTGCGAGTCGGTCGATCGTGGCCTGGATCCGGTCGGCGGGTCCGCGGTAGGGCAAGGCGGCGATCCGCATGGCCGGCAGGTCCCTCAGGTCGACCTGGAGCCCTCCGCCAGCGGGGTTGTCCTCGCCCATCACGACGAGGCCCTTTTTCGGCGTCGCCACCACACGACACCGCCCACGAGCAAGGCCACCACCAGTGCGAGCCAAATCGCGACGCGCATGTCGGCGAGGATCCGCTGCAGTTTTTCGAGATTCTGGGAAAACACGTAGCCCAGTGCCACAAATATTGGAATGGAGATGAGGGCGGCAAGCGAGTCGATGGCGAGAAAGACAAGCGGACGAATGTGCGACGCGCCAGCAGCGAAGAAGACGCCGGCCCGCAGTCCTGGCAGGAAGCGTCCCAGGAAGACAAATGGCTTGCCGTGTTCTTGGATGAGCTTCTCGACCTTGTGAAGTTGCTTGGGCTCGACGATGCGCTGCATCCAACGGTTTTCGAGGATCGCTTCGCCGTAGCGGTAGCCCAGGCCAAAGACGATGCTGTCGCGTGTGAGTACGAAGAGCCCGCAAGCAAAGGATGCTTGGACGACGCTCATGCCGCCGTGGTCGGCGAGGATGCCGGCGGCGAGTAGGGGGACATCTTCGGGAATGGGGACGCCGAGGCCGCTGACGAGCAGCATGGCAAACAGAACCGGGTAGCCGTGGCTGACGATCCAGGTGAGGAGGGCTTCCATGGACGGCGACCTGCCGGCAGTCGACTCAGCTGTCGCCGCAGTACATGTCCTCGACGTTGTCGAAGCCGGAGGGAAGGTTTGCTTCGGGGTGATCGTCGTAGTCGCCCCGCAAGGTGCACTCGTCGATGACGGGCGGACACTCGCCGTTTCTCACCTCCAGCGAGTATTTCAACTCGTTGTCGTCGATGGGTACGGAGAAGACCTGCAGCACGACCCGGTAGGCCGTGTCTTCCAATGTCTCGAAGCTGCAAGCCTCGGGCGTGGCGCGTCCTGCAGTTCCGCCTACTTGGCCGTGGTAGTCCTCTTGGAGGCAGAGATTCAGGTCCACGGCTCGCTCGACCCCGTTTGAGTCGGGGAAGGAGCCGAAGAAGTCCCCAATCGCCTCGCCCGGCGTACCGGTGTAGTAGGACGCGAGCCCTGCCAGCATGTCGACGTCGCCGTCGTCGTGCGGGAAGTCCTCCATGAAAGGATTGGGCTCTTCGCTGCCGTCAGCGCCCCTTTGGACGTTGTCATCGAACACGGATTGTGGGTCGATGATGACGCAGACGCGTTCGCCGGTTCCATAGAGAGTGAAGCTCGCGCCGCTGTACTCACCGGCCCCAATGTCGGAGGGGCCCAGTGTGCCAACGAAGGTGCTGCCATCGAGGGTCGGCGGGGTTTCTAGGAGGTCGAGATCTTTGACGACCGCCCCTTGCACCTCCTCCCCATCGAAGTTCTGCAGCAGGTGCCGCGCGTCGAGGCTGCAGCCAGCACCTGCGGCTAGAGCAGCTGCCGCGCCGAAGGCGATAGCGATGGAGCGATGCGGGGAAGTCACGGCATCATTCCTTTGTGTAGTCCAAGACCAACCGGTAGCCCTCGGTCTTGCCGTCCTCGATGACGGTGACCTCCTGACTGATGAAATCGCCAGTGGTGATGTACTTGTCGGGGAAGTTCAAGACGTCGCTGTAGTTGCTCCCCTCGCGGTAGTAAGCGCCATCCTCGCTGCGCTTCCGGTTGAGGATCCCCTGGTCTATCGAGCAGCTCGTGCTGTCGTTGTCGGCGAAGCCCCAGATCACGGCTCCAGCCGGCAGGCGCCCGTGGTAGGCGGTAAAGGGAGCGACCCAGTCGCCGTTTTCGTCCTGGCTGAAGTCGAGCTGATCGTCCCCGACGAAGGTGAACTCGCCCAGGTGGTTCCAGCCGTAGTACCAGGAGCAGTGGTCGTACATGTCTTCTGCCGTGACCAGCTCGCCGTCCTCCTCCTCGACTGGGTTGACCTCAAGGAGGGCTTCCAGTGACTCGTAGCGGCCCGAGAGGACCGCGCAGCGCAGGACGCGGTAGCAGCCATAGGAGTAGTGGCCGACCGTCGTGCCGCCATAGGGCAGAGCGTCGCCGATCGGGTTGTCGCCGACTCGGGGTCCCGTTGTGGGGTAGGGGTAGCCCAGTTGCTGGGGGTCGAAGCCCTCGTAGACCCCCAGATAGATTACCCCGGCATACCGGGGGTCTTCGACAAGGCCCTGAGGTAGGACGACCTCGCCGAAGAGATCCTGCTCGGGCAAGTCCTCCACGAAGCAGCCGGTGCTGCCGATCAGGAGGGCAAGGAAGCCGGCGGCGGTAGTCAGGCGCTTACCACTCATAGCCGAGCCCCAACTCCAGGTTCATCGGCGACTGGCGTCCCGAGGCGAAGTACTCGCCGCGGGAGTTGAGTGAACCGGAGGATATGCCAGTGGCCTGGCGGTTGTTGGTTACGTTGTGCAGTTCTGCCGTCGCAAAGACCTTGCCGTAGGGCAGACGCAGGTTGTAGCGCACCTTCAAGTCCAGGGACCACCAAGGGTTGACCGAGTCAAAGGTGCCGCGTTCTGCCACGTAGTTTTGGTAGGAGCCGCCCCCCTTGTCGCTGAGGAACTGACGGTCAAAGCGGCTGCCCGAGGTGATGCTCAAGGCGCCACCGATCGTCAGTCCAAAGGGAAGCTTGTAAGCGGCTGCCGCCTTGACGACGTGGGGGCGATCCGAGCCGAGCCAGCCGTACTCGTAGGGGCGCTGCGTTGGGTTGTCCAAGGCGGCGGTGATCTGGGTGGAGGTGAGGCCGCGAGTCATCGACATCGTGTAGTTGATGTCGAGCAGCAGACGCCGGTACATGCGGCGCTGGAGCTTGAACGTGATGCCCATCCAGTTGCGCTTGCCGTCGTCGGGGGTGCGCAGGCGGAAGAAGTAGTCTTGGAGGCCGTTGAGCACGCCGATCGTGTTGGTGCCGCCGTTGTTCCAGATGTAGTTGACCTCGTCGTCTTCCCAGAGGTTGCGGAAGAACTTTGCCGAGGCTACGACTCCGACCGAGGTCTGGCCGCCGAGTTGGACGTCGAAACCGGCGGCAACTGCGTAGACTCGGGGCACTGTCAGGTCGTCAAACTTCTCGTAGTTGCTCTGCCCCCGGGCGTAGCTGTACTGGTCCGAACTCTTGTTTGTGTCCCGGTCGAAGAGAGGCCCGAGGTAGAGCTTGCGGCCAAGTCCGTTCTTGTCGAGGAAGGACGAGACGCCCAAGCGAGCCGCGTCTGAGACGATGCCGCCCCCGATGTAGATCTTTGCGATCTGTCGACCGGTCGGGTCCCAGGAGATGCCGCCCACGGGCGAGACCATGTGGTACTCGACGATCTTCTCGCCGACGTCGTTGTTCATCACGCTGCGGTCGTACTTCACACCGAAGTCGATGTTGAGGCCGGGCAGGGGCTCCCAGGTGTCCTGGAGGAAAGCAAAAATCGAGTAGCCGGTGTGTCGCTGGTAGAGCTGGCCCTGGGTCTCTCGCCAGTAGTAGTTGATGGTCGAGGTTGGATCCGAGGAGTCCTCGAGGGTGTCGACGTAGTACAGGTTGCCGGTGTAGCCGAAGGTGTAGTCCGACTTCACCCAACCGGCCTCCACCCCGCCCTTGATCTCGTGGGTGCCGAGGGCGCGGGGGACGTAGGCCGTCAGCGTGGCCTTCACCGAATCCCGCTCGCGGTCGTTGATCGAGTAGTAGTAGGCGTTCTCAGTGAAGCGGGCGCCGCCGGAGCCGTAGTGGCCGGGCGTCAAGAAGTCGATATAGCCCTCTTCTTGGTCGCCTTCGCACTGCTTGAAGCGCAGGTCGTCGCGCCAGGTGCAGGGCTGCGGTGTGACGTCGATGTCGGTCTTCAGGTGGCTGTAGTGCAGCTTCGCCGTCAGCCAGTTGGTGACGAACCACTGCCACTCGGCCGTGATGACCAGTGAGTTTTGGTGCTGGTGAGTCTGAGCTTCCGGATCGACGAGGAAGCTCTGCCGGCGGTTGCTGATGTTGGCCGGACCTGCTGCAACCAAGAACATGAAGTGGTGGTTCTTGAAGGGGTTGGCGGTCAACTTGCCAAAGAGGTTGAAGCCGTCGAAGACACGCGGGGAGCGGGCGCCGAGCTGGGTCGAGGTGTTGTGGGTGTACTTGACCGAAGCGAAGTACCAGAGCTTGTCGAGGACTACTGGACCGCCGACGTAGGCGTTCAAGTCGAAGTTCTGGCTGTCTCGGTCGAACTCGCTCCCCTCGATCTGACGGCCATCGGGAACGAAGGTCGCGTCCCGCTTCGGCGACCAGTTACCGTTGCTGTAGAAGCCCTTGACGCCGCCTTCGAGGCTGTTGGAGCCGGACTTCGTGCGGACGTTGATCAAGGCACCGAGCGCACTTCCGTTCTCGGCTCGGAAATTGCCGGTGATGACCTCAATCTCCTCGATGGCGTCGAGGTTGAAGTTGAACGAGAACGTGCCGGTGACGGGGTCGGTGGTGTTTGCACCGTCCAGCAGCCACTTGTTTTCCCGGGACGAGCCGCCCTGGGCGTTGGGGTTGGAGCCGCCGACGACACCGGGGGCGAAGTGAGTGGCCGACTGGTAGGACCGGTTGGTAGGCAGGGCCTCTAGGTACTCGCGGGTGATGACCGAGCCGACCGTCGATGTCGTGACGTCGATGAGCGGCCGTTCGTCGCTGACCGTCACCGTTTCTTCTACGGTCGCGGTCCTCAGCGAGATGTTCAGGGTGAGGGTGGCGCCGATGACGACGCGGATGCCGGTGGCCCGCCAGGGCTGAAATCCGTCGAAAGAGGCCCGAACCTCGTACTCTCCCGGGGGAAGACCGGGGAGCCAATAGACACCGCCTTTGACGCTGGTTCCAGCGCGCGCTCCCTGCATGTTCGGGCTTGTTGCCTCGATTTGGACGCCCTCGATGGCTGCGCCGTCTTCATCGGTGACGACGCCGCGGAGCTTGCCGGTCTGCTCCGTTGCCAAGGCGGAAGGTGCCACCAAGAGGGCGAGGAGGCCCAGGAGGGGGACCAAGGATGTCCAGGGGGATCGGGCCGGTCGCCTCACTCGTCTTGGCTCCTGGATGGGCCGAGAGAAAGCAGACCTTTCTCTCATTGGCGGCGTGGTACTCTGGTGCGCTTCGCGGTACCGGAGCCGGTCTCCTATTGGCTTATTGGTTCGCGCGCGGTGCTTTACCAGACGCGGAGCCTACCGCATTCGCGCCCACTTGTCGGGCTGGGAGTCGGGATGAAGGTCTTGGGTCGCTTTGGACTCTGGGCGGTTTCTGGGGCGGTCGGCCTTGCCGTGGCCGTTCTTTGGGCCCCCCAACTCGAAGCCACTTCGATGGTACGCCTCGAGGCGTCCGAACTGCTTTGGATTGCCGATCTGGTGACCGAAGCCGAGGTCCTCGAGGCCAGCCCTCAGTGGGACGAGAACGGCCGTTTCTTACGCACCCTCTACACTTTGGAGGTGGAGCGGACGCTCAAAGGGGATGTTCCGGCGGGCGACCGCGTTGAGGTTCGCGAGCTGGGCGGGCGCTTGGGCACGGAGGAGACTCATGTCCCTTCGGCGGCCATCTTCGCGCCGGGCGAGCGCGTTTTGGTCTACTTGGAACGCCATCCGATCGACCCGGTCTACCGCACGGTGGGCATGTCCCAAGGCAAGCTGACCCGGATCCTCGAGGAGGACACTGGCCGGGACATTTTGGTGCGCGTCACTCCTCCACGGGACCTCTTGGAGTTTGATGAGAGCGAAGTGCAGCTTCCGGCGGCGCGCCTCTACCTCGATGATCTGGCCTCCGAGGTCCAGTGGGAGATCAACCAGGATTTCGTGCCGGACTACCGGGTCATCCCCGGGCTCCCCGCTGAAAAGGACGAGGCCTTGCGGCTCGCCAACGAGGGAGGTGAGCGATGAGGCGCTTCTTTGTCCTCACCCTGGTCCTCGGGATCAGTCCGCTGCTGTCGGGCTACAAGTTCATCGATCCGCCGCGGGCATGGAACCTAAACGACCTCCCTGTCGAGTACTGGGTTGGCAACTCCGAGCCCGACGATCTCAGCTTCGATGAGAAGATGTTGCTGATTCAGACCTCCTACGACAAGTGGGCCGATGTGCCCTGCTCTCCTCTGGAGGCTGCCCCTGGTGCCAGCGCCGGCTGCGACAACTGTGAGCCCGGCGAGATTGATAACGACACCTCGGGTTTTGGGGAGTCGAACATGACCATCATTACTTTTGATGGCGGGGGTAAGGACGATCTTGGTTCGGGCCCACTCGCGGCGACCGTGACCCACGACAACGGCAATCCCCTGAGCCACAACGGGCACGCCTTCTTCGAGGTCTCGGCCATGAACATCATCTACAACGAGGATCTCCGCTGGGGGACCCCAGAGACCGTGGCTTCGCCCAGTTGTCACCAGACCTTCGATTTTGTTGGCGTCACCACGCACGAGATTGGCCATGGCTTTGGACTTGGCCACAGCTGCGACGACGGGGAGCCCTGCCCCGATCCCACCCTGCGGGGGGCGACGATGTACTGGTCGGTGACCAACTGCGACGACGGCCAGCAGACCCCCAACGAGGACGACATTGCCGGCATCAACGCCATCTACGGCGTAGCCGTTGACTTCGACCTCGCCGATCAAGAGGGCGGCGTCGTGGTCGGCCCCAGCCCCTTGGATGTCTCGGTCTCCGTTCCTGAGGATTACCTGGATGGGCGCTTCACCTCCTTTGAGTGGAACTTCGGCGACGTGTCTGACCACGTCATCCAGATGCCAGACGCCCAGGGGGAGGTCGAGCCCCTGAGCCACAGCTACACCGTAGAGGGTCAGTACACGATTACGCTTCAGGTAGAGGGTACGGACGAGGACTGTGGTGGCGCCGTGACCGCCTTGCAGCGCAAGGTCGGGGTGGTCTTGGCCTGCGGCGAGCCCGCTCCGGCATTCTCTTGGTCCAACGAAGGCGACTTCGTCGTTGCCTTTGAGAACACCTCCCCGCTCGGCACCTTCGGATGCATCACGGACTTCGCGTGGATTCTGGACGGCAACGAGGACGGCGCGATTCGGACCTATGAACCGACTTGGAGCTTCGACGAGGCCGGGACGCACTCGGTGACGCTTCGGGCTTCGGGGGCAGGAGGCACCGGTGAGGTGACCATCGACGTCCAGGTCGAGGGGCAAAGCGACGCCGGATGTGCCTGCTCTGCCGCCACCGCCCAGCCCTTCTCCCTGTCCGCGCTCGCCGTCCTCCTTGGGCTCGGCGGAGTCGGAATCGGGTGGAGGCGGCGCCGCAGCTAGAGGCTGGTCGTCTCCCCCAGCACGATCCAGGCGAGGACGGCCAGGGGCAGCAGGTAGCCCGCAAAGCGGTAGAGCCGCCCCTTGCGTACCAGCGCGACGAGGAAGACCAAGGCTCCGTAGCCCGACCCGGCCGCCACCGCGAAGCCCAGCAGCGCCGGGCCCCAGGCCACCGAATCCAGGGGGATGCCGTGGCGGGCCTTGAGTACCACCGCGCCCAAGATCGCGGGGATGGACAAGAGGAAGGAGAAGCGGGCTGCCGCTTCTCGGTCGATTCCAAAGAAGAGGGCCGCGGCGATGGTCGACCCCGAGCGGGAGACGCCCGGAGTGATGGCCAAGCCCTGAACGACGCCAATTACGAGGGCGATTCTTGGGGAGATGCCCGGGCGCTTGTCTCTGCCTTCGAACCACTTGGTCGCGAGGAGGAGGCATCCGGTGGCGGCGAGCGCGGCTGCAACCGGGCGGACGCTGTGGAAGAGGCGCTCGAAGTGATCCTCAAGGAAGATCCCCATCAGGCCGGTTGGGATGGTGGCGAGGACGACGCCCAGAGCCAACTGCAGTTTGGGGTCATTTGGCAACCGCTGTCTGAGCGAGGGGGGACTTTCTCCACCAGGAGGTGGACGGAGGGCGGCGAGGATTGCGACCAGATCGCGACGGTAGAACACCAGAACGGGCAGCAGGGTGCCGACGTGGAGCAGGAGGTCGAAGAACAGGGCGTCGCCAGCCGCGAAGAAGTCCTCGCCGAGGATCTGCTGGGCGAGGACCAGGTGTCCCGAGGACGAGACCGGCAGGAACTCGGTCAGTCCCTGCACCAGGCCCAGCAGGGCTGCTTGAAGCCACTCGTTCATGGTCGGGGAGCATGACGCTTGGGCTCGGACAGGGCAAGGAGGGCCGAAGGGCTGTGGTTCCGGGTTGGCCTGGGAGCGTCACCGAGGGGAGGGCTAGTCAGTTGGTCTGCCTCGGCGATCGAGGTAGCCTCTGCGCCTCACCCGGAGTGGCCATGATGTCCCTGTCTCCCGACAACACCGCCGTCGTGCTCATCGACTGGCAAGAACGCCTCGTCTCCGTCATGCCGGAGAAGGCGCATGAGCGGCACCTTGGCAAGGCCTGCCAAGTCCTCGCCGGGGCCGCGGCAGCTGGCGTTCCCGTCCTGGTCACTGAGCAATACCCCAAGGGGCTGGGAAACACCCTCGAGCCTCTGGTCGAGGTTCTTCCCGAGGGTGTGGTCCCCTTCGAGAAGCGGGACTTCCCGGCAACCGCTGTCCCGGAGTTCTGCGAGGCCCTCGAGGCCCTCGAACGCCCCAATGTCGTCTTGCTCGGCATGGAAGCCCACATTTGTGTCTTCCAGACCGCACGCGGCTTGGTGGAGGCGGGCTATGCAGTCCACGTGCCGCGCGACGGCGTGGTCAGCCGCAACACCACCGACTACCTCGCCGCGTTGGACCTGTGCCAGGGGGTAGGGGCGCAGTTGACGAGTGTCGAGGCCGTACTCTTCGACTGGGTCGGACGGGCCCAAGGGCCCCTCTTCAAGACGGTCAGTCGACTCGTTCGCTAGTTCGAAAGTCGGTTCGTCGGCCTGCTAGGCTCTTCTGGTGTTTACCCTCACGGCCGAGTGCACACTCTGCTCCAGTCACCAGCCTTCCGTAGACGGCGAGGCCGCGAGCCCGCTGCACGGCCACAACTTCCGCGTCGTCGCGATTGTCGAGGCCGAGGAGACGACCCCCTGCGGATTTGTGCTGCGTCCGGGCCGCCTACGCGAGGCCTTGTGGGAGGTGGCCGAGCCCTTCGATCATCGTCACCTGAACGACCTCGAGCCCTTCGTTGGTGAGGGCGCGGTACCGCCGACGCCGGCTCAGCTTGCGCGAGTCATCGCTGAGCGATTGGCCCCGCGGATCGAGGGCAGCCGGGTGCGGTTGCGGCGGGTCGAGGTCTGGCCCGGACCGCTTCGCTGCGTGGCTTGGGAAGCACAGCGCTGATGTTGGTCTGCGCGTACTGCGGTCTTCAAGCCGCGAACGTCATAGAGGTTCGCTACGCGCGGACTCTGCCGCTGGCTGGCTCCGGCCCCATAGCCCGTGACCAAGACGAGGCGCCCCGCGAGGTTCTGGGCCGGGGGTACTCCGTCTGCGACGGCTGCCTGGCCCTGCTCGACTACCACGTCGCCCACCACCTGGGGCCGCAGAAACGGGCCTTCTACAATGTGCTTAGCGCGGTCTACTACCTGCTGATCGTCTGGTCTCTGGCCGCCATCTCCTCTCTTGCCGGTACGTTGACGCTGCTGCGCGAGCAGAGCTTCCTGACCATCGGTCTGGCTCTGGCCCTGTTCACCCTAGTCGTCTGGTTTATGAGGAGTCTCGTGCACAGCCGCTACGCGGGGAAGTGGCAGCGGGGGCGTGAGGGGGCCGTAACGCCCGCCAACAGCCTCGGGGGCTTTACTGACCTGCGGGATCGGAACAACCCCGAGCTCCAACCCTATCTGCCAGTGCGCTTTGAGGATTCGATCACGCTGGCCGAGAAGAGGGGGTCCCCCTTGATTCGGGCCGTCGGGGCCTCCGGAGAGACCTGGACCGACACCCCTCATTCGAACGTCGAGGGTGGGGGGGTCAACGAGTGGTACCGCTTGGTTTGGGTTTCCTGGCAGCTCTGGCCTCTGACGGCGGTGAGTCGCCCTTCGGATTGGCCTGGACCCACCCGTACGCCGGTCACCGAACTGGAGGTGGCAAGCACCTCCCTGCTGGTGGCTGGGGCCTTCACTCTGCTCAGTCTCTCCCCCGGAGTCCCCGTCTGGGCAGCGGGCTTATTTTCGATCGCCTTGGCCCCAATAGGTTTCTCTCTGGCTCGACTGCTGGGAGAGCCCAGGCGGGAGTCATAGGGTCGCATTCACGCAGTCCGCCGCTGGGGGGCGCCAGTTTCTCCACGCAGCAACGACGCCGATCGTCAAAATCGCCTCCATCAGATCGTTGACATCCGGACCGGTGTCCGCTATTTCGCCCCCGACTCGTGGCTTCGGCCGGTTGGTGACGACGTCCGCAGGACGGAGATGTCGAGCGATTGGAACCGTGGGTACTGACTCATTGAACGACTTGGATGAAAACCGGGCAGAGGCGGGCTACCACCCGCCGCCGGTCAGCGCTGGGGTCCCTGCTGGGGCCAAGGCGGTGACCTTCCTCTCGGCGCTCCTTCTCCTGGTCATGGCCGCCGCTGGCGGTCTGTGGCGCGGGGCAGAGATGGCGGCTGCAGTCCTTATTTCGGGACTGGTCGCCATCGGCAACTTCTGGTTGCTGGCCCGCATTGTGGTGAAGACGACCTCTCGCGACGATGCGGGTGTCGGTGCGCTGGTGGGCCCCTTGCTGGCCAAGTTTGGACTCTTAGGAGTCTCACTTGGCCTGCTGGCGCTGGTCTTTCGGATGGATCCGATGGGCCTGCTCCTTGGGGTTGGTGTTGTCTTCCCGGCCATCATCCTGCACACCGTGGCCGAACAGCTCCGCTGATCGGCCCGATAGCTCGAGGACGCGATGTTCCCCATCGTTCTCGCCAGCGAGGGCGCCTTCACCTGGCTCTCCCTCGTTCCCTTCTTGCACAGCGCAGAGGGAGCGAAGTGGCTTCCCATGGCTCACTCGCTGCTGGCG
>CAZQTQ010000106.1:0-11739 GCA_964596025.1 uncultured Rickettsiales bacterium | reverse complement strand
CCCGAAGTGCGCAACGCCTTTGACGACTCCATGATGACAGCGTTGGATGGGGCGGTCGCCGCCCTGGCTTCGCGGGAAGACCTGGTTGCCGTCGTGCTGTCGGCGAGTGGTGGCAAGGCCTTTTGTGCCGGCGGCGACCTCCGGTGGCTCGAGCGCTTCGATACCCCCGAGAAAGGCGCGGAGATGAGTCGGCGGATGCAGGGGATCCTGCATCGACTGTCCCTCTTGCCCGCACCGGTCATCGGCGTCATCAACGGCTACGCCCTCGGCGGAGGCACTGAGGTGGCCTTGGCTTGCGACCTCCGGATTGTCGAAGAGCACGCCTACTTCTCGTTCAAGCAGGCGCGCGTCGGCGTGATGTCGGGCTGGGGGGGCGGAGTGCGGCTCTTGCATTTGGTGGGCTACCCCCGTGCCTTGGAGCTGTTTGCGACCTGCCGGAAGGTTCATCCCGAGGAGGCACGGTCCCTGGGCCTGGCCAATCGGATCGTGCCGACCGGAAGCGGAGAGGCGGCGGCAAACGAGCTCGCGGACAGCTTCCGCGAGGGCTCCAGGCGCTCGATTCGAACCATCAAGCGGCTGCTCCAGGGGGCCGCCATCCTCTCCCCCGAGGCAGGCGCTGCGCTGGAGTCGAGGCTCTTCTCGGTGGTCTGGCGCTCCCCGGAGCACTCGGCCGCAGTTGAGGCCTTCTTGGGCAAGTAAGGCGGGAACGTCCACTGCTTAGGCCACCCCGTGGTGCTGGGCGACGATCTCCGTCATCTCGTGGACGATCCGGCCGATGTCGTGGTCGCGGGGGGTGTAGACCGCGGCGACCCCCCCGGCGCGGAGCGTCTTGGCATCGTCCAGCGGGATGATGCCGCCGACCACTACCGGCACGTCGACCTGCTCCAGGATTTCGGGTACCCACTGCATGTGGGCGCCGGACAAGATCGACAGGCCCACCAGGTGGACGTCTTCTTGCTCGGCGGCCTTTGCGATCTGGTCGACTGAGCAGCGGATCCCCCCGTAGACCACCTCCCAGCCGGCGTCCCGCGCGGCGAGGGCGATCTGCTCAGCTCCGCCGGAGTGTCCATCCAATCCGGGCTTGCCCAGGAGCAGGCGAAGGGGGCGCCCCAGGGCTTGGCTCAGGTGCTTCACGCGCTGGATGGTCTCGGACGAGAGTACAGCGCCCCCGCGCCCCGCCGATGAGGCCGAAGCGCCGCCCGCGTTCCAGACACCAAAGACCTCCCGAAGGACCTGTCCCCACTCCCCGGTCGTCACTCCGGCATGCGCACATCGAATCGAGGGAGGCAAGACGTTTTCTCCGGTCTCGAGCGCTGCCTTGAGGGCGTTCAGCGCCTCGGATGCGGCTTGGGCGTCTCGGCTCTCCCGGTGGCGCTCCAGTGCTCCGATCTGCTGCTCGCCAGCCAGCGGGTCAGGCTGCAGCACTGCGTCGCCTGGGGATGCGAGTAGCGGGGAGTCTGCGCCTTCTTCAAAACAGTTCTTGCCTACAACCGGCAGGGATCCGTCCGCGATGGCGCGCATCCGCTGGGCTGCGGATTGAAGGAGGGCCGTCTGAAGGCTGCCGTCACGGACCCGCGCGACTGCGCCCCCGTCCGCCACAATGCGCTCGATCTCGGTCCAAGCCTCGGACTCCATCTCGGCGACTTTGGCTTCGATGACGTGGCTGCCCGCGAAGAGATCGGGGTACTCCAGCAGATCCGTCTCCAGGGCGAGGATCTGTTGAATGCGAAGTGACCACTGTTGGTCCCAGGCCCGAGGAAGCCCCAGGGCCTCGTTCCAGGCCGGCAACTGGAGCGCACGGGCCCGGGCGTCTCTTGAGAGGAGGACGCCCAGGCTCTCGAGAACAATCCGCGTGATGTTGTTCTCGGGCTGTTCGGCGCAGAGTCCGAGGGAGTGGACCTGGACGCCGCAGCGAAAGCGCAGCGCCTTTGCCTCGGTGACTCCGTAGCGCTCTCTACCGATCCGCTCCCACAGGCGCCCGAAGACGCGCATCTTGCAGACCTCTTCTACGAAGCGTATCCCCGCGTTGCAGAAGAAGGCGATGCGCCCAAAGATCGCCCGCCGCTGCTCGTCCGACACCGTGAGGGCGTCGAGGACGGCAACGGCGTTGGCGAGGACGAAGGCGACCTCCTGCACCGGCGAGGCTCCTGCCTCCCGGAGGTGGTAGGAGCAGAGGTTGATGGGGTTGAAGCGGGGAACCTCTTTGCTGACGTACTCGATTAGGTCGCACGAGAGGCGAAGGGAGGGCTCAGGCGGCACGATCCAGGTGCCTCGAGCCAAGAACTCCTTGAGCACGTCGTTCTGTACCGTGCCGCGGAGGCGGCTGGGGTCGACACCGCGTCGCTCGGCCAGGGCCAGGTACAGGGCCATGAGCCACGGAGCGGTGGCGTTGATGGTCAAGGACGTGTTGGCTTCTTCTAGGGGGATGTCCTGAAACAGGCGCTCCAGATCGTCTAGGCAGCTGATGGGCACCCCCACCTTGCCGACTTCGCCCCGGGCCAGCGGGTGGTCGGCGTCGTAGCCGCACTGGGTCGGGAGATCGAAGGCCACTGACAGGCCAGTTTGGCCGCGGCTCAGGTTCGTCCGGAAGAGGTCGTTGCTCTCCTTGGCCGAGGAGTGGCCCGCATAGGTGCGCATGGTCCAGGGTCTGTCTGCCATGAACTCAGTGTAGAGACAAAGTTTGTAAAGTACCAGGTGCTACCTTATACTTTGCGCGTGGACCGAACAAGATCCCGGTCCCGAGAGGAACACACCATGACCCGTTTCGGCCTACTCCAGCTCTTCGAGTCTCCTGGCGAGCGTACTGAGCGCCAGTACTACAACGAGAACATCGAGCTGGTGGAGTTTGCGGACGCGGTGGGCCTAGACGAGGTCTGGTTTGCCGAGCACCACTTTACGGACTACGGGGTTATGCCCTCGACCCAGATCTTTGGGTCTTGGGTTGCGGCCCGGACCAAGAGGATCCGCCTGGGCACGGCCGTTGTCGTCCTGCCCTTCCACAACCCGGTGCGCCTCGCCGAAGAGCTGGCCTTTCTGGACCAGCTGAGCGACGGGCGTCTCGACCTGGGCGTGGGCCGGGGCTACCAGCCCGCCGAGTATCGGGGCTACGGGGTCCCCTTCGAGGAGAGCCGGTCTCGCTTCACCGAGACCTTGGAGATCCTCCAACAGGCGTGGACCCACGACGAGCTCAACTTCCAGGGCAAGCACTTTCAGTTCGAGGGGGTCAAGACCCGGCCGCGGCCGCTGCAGCAGCCGCATCCGCCGCTCTTTGGGGCCTCGTTCAACCCCGACACCATCAAGTACCAGGCCATGCAGGGACTGAACCTCTTGTTCACGCCGCTGACGACGCCGTCCGACAAGATTACCGAGTACCGGAACATCCTCCGCAACGATGGGCACGACCCCAGTGATTTCCGGGTCGGCGGCCTAGCCTTTGTCTATGTGGCCGAGGACAAGGAGACCGCCTACCGCGAATTTGCGGACCCCTGCATGTGGTACTTCCGAACCTTCACCAGCCTGATTCCGGCCAAGGAGTACCCCCAGGCCGAGGGCTACTACCGCAACCTCCACGCCACGCTGAACGCCTTCGTCAAGGGCTACGACGAGGGGTCCATCTCGTTTCAGGACGTGGTCGAGAAGAGCCCCTTCCGTCATGCCTTCTTAGTGGGCGATCCGGAGAGCGTCCGGGACAAGCTGGAGGGCCTGCTGAACATGTACGGAGGGCTGGATGACGTGCTGTGTTGGACCCGTCTGGGTGGCCTGGACCACCTCAAGGTCATGGGTTCAATGGACCTGCTCGTGAACCAAGTCATTCGCCCGATGCGGGCAAGTGGCCGGATCCCGGGCGGCGCCAAGCTCAAGGCCAGCTGAGATCAGTCGGTACATCCTGCGGCCACCGGCTGGTTCCGGTCGGCTGGCTGCAGCCGGTACTGGCCTCTAGAACACCGAGTCCAGCGCGGAGCGGTCGCTGGACTTGATGGCGGCTAGGGCGGCCGCGGTTCGGGGCAGGAATTGGTGGGCAAAGAAGCGGAAGTTGTCGCACTTGCGGCTGTAGAAGCCTGCTTCGGAGTCCGAGGCAAACCATGCCCTAGAGGCCTCGGCGTCGCTTAGGTCCACCCCTGCCGTCGAGGCCAATTCCCTCAGGCGTCCCTGCGCAATCAGCGCTTGCTCGCCGGACAGGGTGGCAATGGCGACGTCCCCGAAGAGGCGCAACATATCGACGGCGTGGAGCGCGGGCAGATTGTGTTCGCCCTGCATGCCGATGCCACCCAGGTGCATCGCTGCCTCGCCGAGCCGGTCGCGGGCTGCTTCGACGGCCCGTACCTCGTCGTCGAACCCACCCGCCTCGCTGATGGCTGCGATCTTGGTGTTCAGCCAGCCCATGACGGTCATGAAGTTCATCCCGCCCTTCGACGCCATCTTTCGGCCGATGAGATCGAGGGCCTGGATGCCGTTGGTGCCCTCATAAATGGACCCGATCTTCGAGTCTCGCAGGCACTGTTCCACCGGATACTCTTGGGTGTAGCCGTAGCCGCCCAGCACCTGCAAGGCGTCGGTGCAGACCTCGAAGCCCTGATCGGTAGACCAGGCCTTGCAGATGGGGGTCAAGACCTCCAAGAGCGCCTTGTACTCCTCGGCCCGTGGTCCCTCGGGGTCGGCGTGATAGTGGTTGCCGTACATGCCTAGGGTCAGGCCCAAGGAACGCATCCCTTCGACCTGGGCCCGCATCTTGATCAGCATTCGGCGTACGTCGGGATGCTCGACGATGGCGACGCGCTCGGCGTCAAAGTCCTTGAGGTCCTTGAGGCGCGTGCCCTGGATGCGGTCCTTGGCGTAGGCCAGGGCGTAGCCGTAGGCGGCGGCTGCGATGGAGTACCCCTGAACCCCGACGCCAATGCGGGCGTCGTTCATCATCGTGAACATGTGGATGATGCCTTCGCCCTCGCCCCCGATGATCCAACCCTCAGCGCCGTCTGTGTCGCCAAAGGACAAGAGGCAGGTGGCTGAGCCGTTGATGCCCATCTTGTGTTCGATGCCCGCACAGCTGATGTCGTTGGGCCCGGTGATCGTGCCCTGGGCGTCGAACTTCATCTTCGGAACGACGAAGAGGCCGAGTCCCTTGATCCCCGGTTGGCCGGTGGGGCACTGAGCCAAGACGAGGTGGATGATGTTGTCGGTCAGGTCCTGTTCACCGCCGCTGACGAAGATCTTGGTTCCCCGTAGGCGGTAGTTCTCGCCGTCCTGTTCTGACGTGGTCCGAAGATCACCGAGCGCGGTGCCGGCTTGGGGTTCAGTCAGGCACATGGTGCCGGCCCACTCGCCGCTCAGCATCTTCGGGACCAGGATTTCTTGCATCCAGGGTGTGCCAAAGCGCTGGATGACGCGGGTGGCGGCTACCGTCAGGCCGGGGTACATGACAAAGGCCGGGCAGGCGCTGGTGAAAATCTCCACCGAGGCGAGCGCCAGCGGAACGGGGAGGCCTTGGCCCCCTTCGCTCTGGGGCAGGGCGGTGCCGGTCCAGCCGGCCTGGGTGTAGGTCCGGTAGGCATTCCCGTAGCCAGTCGGGGTCACAACCCCGTCGGTACTCCACTTGCAGCCCGTCCGGTCGCCAGTGGCGTTGATCGGAGCCAGGGTCTCTTCTCCGAGCTTGACCGCCTCACTCAGGACCATCCGGTAGAGGTCCTCGTCAAACTCCTTGTAGGCCTCGTGCTCGAAGTCCTGGATGCGGACCTGCTCGAACAGGACGAACTCGAGGTCGCGCTGGTCGGCCTTGAACTGGGTGCTGCTCATCGTCTCTCTCTCTCTGCTTTTGCTTGCCGCTTCGCGCGCGGCTCTGTGGGGTTTGGAAGGGGGTACGGCTCAGTCGGCGGGAAGGAGACCGATTCCATCGAGGGTGTCGATCAACCAATGGACAAGTCGCAGGATGGACTCCAGAGAGCCGTCTGAGGAAAGCCGGCCAAGAAGACCGATCGGTCCCTCGTTGCTTGAGGATTCGGGGTTCGTGGGGGCCAGGGCGGCTAGGACTTCGGGGGTCTCCAGGATGCGTAAGACCGCGCCCAGCACCTCAGCGTTGCCCACCACGGCGCCGGCGGTCTCGAGGGTGTCGAGCTCGGGATCCAGGCTCAGCAGTGGGGCGATCTTGTCCAGGAGCATGTGGGTCTGGGTTTCGTCGGCGATCAGAAGGGCACCAAGGTCTTGGATCCAGAGGGCCAGTTCGGTCTCATGGCTTGCCAGTACGGTGTTTGCGGGCCCGAGAAGTAGTCCGATGGGGCTGTCCGCGGGTCCGCCACCTGCCGGCGAACCGACGGCATAGGAGCCCACGCGGAGCAGGGTGTGGATGTCACCGACCGCCGTCGGGTCCGTGGGTGCTACGAAGGCCCCAATCGTGGTCATGGCGTTGCCGACAAATGGCTGGCCCAGCTCCCGTCGGGCGAGGTCGGTCGCTGCGGGCAGTGTTCCCCCGGTTTGGAGGGCGAGCAGCAAGTCCAGGACCTCGCGCAGGTGGTCGTGTTGAGCCTGGATCGGATCGTAGAGGGCGTCCAAGAGGGGGACCAGACTTCGAAGTGCTCCGGTCTCTGCGAGCTGCACGATCGAGGGGAAGAGGCCCGCCAGCTCGGGGTCGAGGCCGGTGCAGACCAGGTCCCCGAGGGTGAGCAGAAAGTCCACCAAGCCCTGGGACAGCGAGACCGCCAGCTCAATCGTGCTGGCGTCAAAGCCCGCGATGGTCTCGAGGATGTAGATGGCGAGGCTTTCCTCGTTGATGACGAGGGCGCAGCTCAGAGGCTGGTCTGCCACTTCGAGCAGACGGAAGAGGTCCTCGAATGCGGTTCGTTGGCCTGGGGTCCATCCGCTTCCATCGGACTGCAGGTTGACCAGGGTATGGATCTGGTCGGGCAGGGGCTGGAGGAGCTGGTCGTCGTAGAGGTTGCCCAGGACGTCCACTACGCGGTCGATGGCGACGGAGTCGTCGAGGAGGATGCCAACCGGCGGGAGCATGCTCAGGGCCGGCGAGAGCCCCTCCAAGGCATCGTTCGGCGCCAGCGCCTGGGCCGCGAAGGTCAGCAGGGCGTTCTCGCCAGCCGAGCCCGGGACGTCGGCGGCGAGAAGGAAGGCCCCCAGATCGTCCGTGGCGGTGGCGAAGAGCTCGGACTCTTGGTCTTGAATCAAGGTCGAGAGCGTGCCCAGGCCCTCGGCCAGTTCCTCCATGGCCGTGAGCTCCTGGACTGCGCTGGCGATGCGGTCGAGATCGCCGGAGTCGAGGACGGCGGAGGATGCGGTGGCCAGCACGGGGATCAGGGGCTGGATGAGACCGTCGGCTACCGCTGCCGGCTGGAGCAAGTCCCCACCTCCTTGGGCAAAGGCCGCCTCCACCTCGGGCCAGGGGAGGCCATAGGTCCACTCGCTGAGGCTCCGGATCATGAAGACGAGGAACTCGTCTTGCTCCCGGAGCAGGTCGATCGTCTCGTCGAGGGTGGCCACCACATCCACCTGCCCCGTCAGCTGGTTTACCGTGCGCGCCACGTCTACTGCTGGCGCTTGGCCGTTTCGGTTGGTGCCCTGCACCAGGGCCCGGACGAGGCCCTCGGCACCGTCGAGCGCGCCCCGGGAGTTCAGGCAGTCAAAGATGTGGCCGAGTTCGGCTGGGTCCTCTTCCGACAGGCCGTCCAAGAGGTTGGCCTGGAAGCAGGGATTGGCCGCCTTCTGCAAGGGCTCGACCGCTTCGAAGGCTGGATCGGAGCAGGACACCAGGGCGAGCCCAGCGGCTGCGACGAGACCCGCACTGAGGGGCCGGCTCATCACTGCTTCTCGGCCGAAGCAGAGGGCTCGGGCCGCTCGATGCGGTCCCTCAGGGCCTTGACCACGGTCACCGCCGTCGACACCTGGATCGCCATCTCGAGGGCAGGTTGCTCATCGAGGAGCCCCCGAACCAACCGACCCATCGACTTGAGGTTGTTGAAGGTCGAGTAGTAGACCAGCGTCGCCTGGCCGCCGCGTGCTGGCACGAGCTGCCACGAGCCGATGGCGTGGTCGAAGTCGCCCTCAGTCAGCTCCCACTCGATTCGCCTCGGGGGCGTCTCGATCTTCCGCAGGGTGTAGTCGATCTTCTTGGAGATGATGCTGAGCTTGAAGAGGAGGCGGTAGTGGACATCCTTGACCTTGGCCTGGACCGGGTCGACGGTGACTTCTTTGACCTCCGGCATCCACTCCGGATAGCTCGTGTAGTCGGTGATCACCCCCCAGACGGTCTCGGGGGGGGCGTCGATGAAGGTGCCGCCGGTGACCAGCTTCAGGCCGCCGCCCTGGTGCTCTTCGACGATGACCATTGGTGCCCCGCCAGTCAGTGCTTCCACCGCCTCTGGGCTTGCCTTGGTGGCGTCGAAGGCATGGGCAGCGGGAGAGGCGAGCAATGCGGCGGCAGCTGCGATGCTTCCCAGCAGCGCCGACGGTACGAAACGGTTCATCTCCAGCTCCTTGTACGCTCGGTAGGACCGCCATTATGCAGCCTTCGGCCCATCACAGGAGCCTCCGAAACCACTCGAGCTTGGCGGCAGTAAAGGGTGGATAGCGGAGGGCGGGGTCAAACCACGCCGCTCGCTCCAGGACGCTCTTCTTGTGGCTGAAGGTCTCAAAGCCCGCGCGTCCGTGGTAGGCGCCGATTCCGCTGGCGCCGATCCCCCCGAAGGGGAGAGCGGGGACGCCGAGGTGGACCGCAGCGTCGTTGATGCAGACCCCGCCCGAAGAGGTCCTCGCGAGTACGGTGTCGCGTACCTCTGCGCTTTCGGCGAAGAGGTAGAGGGCCAGCGGCTTTGGCCGCCGGTTCACAAAGGAGATGGCTTCGTCGAGCGAGGACACGGACAAGACCGGCAGGATCGGGCCGAAGATCTCCTCTTCCATCACGGGGCTCTCCGCCGAGACCTGGGTCAAGATGGTCGGGGCGATGTAGCGGTCCTTGCGGTCCACCTGCCCGCCGGCGGCCACCGTCCCCGAGCTGAGCAGGCCGCGGAGCCGGTCTAGGTGTCGGTCGTTCACGATGCGGCCGTAGTCGGAGCTCTTCTGGGGATCGGCCCCGTAGAAGCGCTCGATGCACTTCTTCATGCGTCCGACGAGGGCGTCGTGCACACTCTCGTGGACCAGAAGGTAGTCCGGTGCGACGCAGGTCTGGCCGGCGTTCATGTACTTGGCCCAGACGATTCGTCGGGCCGCTGTGGCCAGCTTTGCGCTGGGGTCGACGATGCAGGGGCTCTTGCCGCCCAACTCCAGGGTCACGGGACAGAGCCTCTCGGCGGCCGCCTGCATTACTAAGCGGCCTACGCCGGTGCCGCCGGTGAAGAAGATGTGATCGAAGCGCTGTTCGAGGAGGGCCGTCGCGGTCTCCACCCCGCCCTCCACCGCTGCGATGGCGCTGGAGTCGACGTACCGAGGCAGCCACTGCGCGATGGCCTTCGACGTGGCCGGCGCGAGCTCAGACGGCTTGACTACGGCGCAGTTGCCCGCGGCCAGCGCGGGTACCAAGGGAGCCAGGGCGATGTGGAGGGGGTAGTTCCAGGTCGCGAGGTTGAGTACGACCCCTTTGGGCTCGAAGAGGATGCGGGCGCGGCCCGGCTGGGTATTGAGGCCGTTGGGCACCCGCAGCGGACGAAGCCATCGCTTCAGCTCGGAGCGTGCGACCTTGATCTCGGCCCGAAGGAAGGCGGTTTCGCTGGCGAAGGCCTCCCAGCTGGGCTTGCCCAAGTCCTCGGCCAGGGCTTCGTGGAAGTCGCTCTCGTGTTCGTCGATTAGGGCAAGCAGTCCATCCAGCTGCTCCCGCCGCCAGGACTCGGGGCGTGTTCGGCCCGTCTCAAAGCTCTTCTCGAGTCGCTCGACGAGGTGCGGGATCGTCGAAAGGGGAGAGACCGATTCCATGAGGTGTTCTCCCTTGGGGGGCGCGCAGGGGTCAGCGCAGGGGTCAGAGCAGGGGCTGGACGGAGGGCAGCGCTCGGGGCGGAAAACTCTGCCGCTCCAGAGCCATCCATTCGTGTAATGTGCCACCCTACACATTGCATACAGGAAGCCAAGGGACGAACTCGTCTTTTTGCCCCCCTGGGAAGCTCGGCGCATGACGGTTCCACAAGACGCTACCCTCTGTTTCGGCCTCGGGATGGCCGCGCACCTCGCCTACGCTGCGGGACCCTCCCTGGACTCAGCCGCCACCAAGCGGGCCGTTGCCACATTTGCCGCTGGCTGGGTTCCGCTGACCACCGTTCTCTTGGTGGGTTGGCCCGATTGGTCGTGGTGGTACTGGGATGCGCTGGCTGGGCGGACGGACCTGGCCCTGATCTTCGGCCTGATTCTGGAGGTCGGCGGCTTCGCCCTTGGCCTGAAGACGACCCAAGCCCTCAGCCCGCCCGCACGGCTCAAAGGGCTCGCGGTTCTGGGCGGCGTCTACACCCTCCTCCTCGTCTTGCCCTGGTCCCGCTACTCCCGTGTCGGGAGCCACGCGCAGTTCGAAATAGGCGAGGCCCCGTGGCTCTGGGAAGCGCTGGACTTGATGGGGGTGCTCGCCGTGGGCGGGATGTGGTTCGTGGGCGTCACCGCCTACGGTGCCTGGTCGATCTACACGGGGAGTCGTGCCGCAATCGGGGAGGACTGAGACAGGCACAGCGGCGCCTTACTTAGTCGAGGACCCGTCCCTCCATCGTGGCCGAGATCCGCTTGAGGTAGGTGTCCACCTGGCGCTCGGACATGTCCCTGACCACGCCCTTGGCCACCCGGGCCAGGAGCCTCGGAATCGGCAGCTTCAGCTGGATGGTGTTCTCGAAGCGCAGGCGGACCCGATCGCCGGAAGGCTCGCCCAAGACCCAGCGGCCGTCGGCCTTGGTGTTGCCTCCGTCGTCGAAGGTGGTCCACACCACCGTCCCGGCCTCGGGGTCGGGGACGTAGCGGGCGGCGTAGGAGACCGCGAAGCTGAACTGCTTGAGGCGAAAGGACTCCAACCGCCATCGGTAGACCCCGTCGCCCAGGTCGTCCAGGGCCCGCAGCCCCGGGAAGTGGCCGGCCGAGCGCGGCACGTCGGCGATCAACTCGAAGACCTGGTCCCGAGGCCAGCCCAGGTCCAGTTCGCGTCGTACCGCAATCGTCAGGTCCATCGCCATGGTTGCCTCGGGTGGAAGGGATGGGTGAGAGGATATCGCGGATCGGCGGAGGGCGACTGGCGAGGGGAACGGGCTCGTGGCCCGGAGCGGTGGGACGCGGCTCCTTAGGCCTGAGGCCCCGAGCCTTCACCGGGCGACCAACCGCCTCTGGGCGGAGACGTAGATGTCCTACTGCTGCCCCATTTCATTCAGAGTCCTGCCACCAATTGGCCCGTTGTACACTGCCTGCCGTGATTCTCGCTGCCTTCCTACGTCGTTGGGCCCTGCCCAGTCCCCTCTTTGCGCTGCTCCTCGGTCTTCCCTTGCTGGCGTCGTGCGTGCAGGCCTCAGCCGTGATGGGGGATTCTGGCTCGCCGGACGGTGAGGACGCCGGGGACGACGACGACTCCTTGGGTGACGACGACGCTTCAGGTGACGACGACTCCTCCGGCGACGACGACTCCGGAGACGACGACTCCGGCGCTGGGGACGACGACGCCTCAGGGGACGACGACACCTCCGATCCGGATGGCGACGGTGACGGCTTCACGGCTCCGGACGACTGCGACGACACCGACTCAGAGGTCTCTCCCTCGGCTACCGAAGTCTGCGATGGGGTGGACAACGA
>CAZQTQ010000105.1:8559-11759 GCA_964596025.1 uncultured Rickettsiales bacterium | reverse complement strand
AGAGATCGAGCCCTGCGGATGACCAAAGAATCCCCTCGGCGGTCTCGCCAGGCGCTCTACTCACATCGACAGCTTGCGCGAGCAGGGGGATGTCCTCTTGCAGCTCGACTCCGGCGATATGCTCTGGGCGCGCAGCGCGGTCTCGGCGCGCGAGGTCGAGCAGCGGCGGCTGAAGGCCGAACTGCTGCTCGAAGCGAACGCTGCTCTCGGTATTGACGCCCTAGGCGTCGGCGATGGCGACCTGGCCTTTGGGCTGGACTTCTTGGTCGATGGAGCTGCGAAGCACCAGCTTCCCTATGTCTCTGCCAACCTGGCGCGGCCCGACGGCTCCCTGGTCTTTCCGGCCCACCGCATCGTCGAGCGCGGCGGCATCCGCTTTGGGATCACCTCGGCGATCACCGATCAGGCTCACCTGGTCGATGGGGTCCAACTCCAGGACCTTCACAGCTCCTTGCGAACCGCGATCCAGGATCTCCGGGCCAAAGGAGTCGATCTCGTCGTTCTCCTCTCCCACCTGGGCTTGCGCGGCGACAAGGATTTGATCCTCGAGGTCGAGGGCATCGACCTCATCTTCGGTGGCCACAGCCGAGCCCATCAGGAAGATCCCGTCATCTTGGGTGATGTCGCCATCTTTCAGGCAGGTAGCCGGGGCAAGTACCTCGGTCAGGTTCAGGTGGAGTTGATTGCCGGCGGCCGAGGTTGGACGGATCCCCAAGCCCGCGCGCGGGTCGATCAGCAGCGCAGGCGCCTTCAGAAGCAACTCGAGCGGTCTGCGGCCAAGCTGGAGGATCCAATGACGGCCGATAGGGGCCGCATCGAGCGGATGAGGCAGTTCACTGAGAAGCGGCTAACCGACCTTGTTCTTCCGCCCGAGGACGACGGGACCCACCACCGTCTGACTTCGGAGAAGATTGCGATGAGTCGGAGTGTGGCCGACGAAGCGGGGATGAGGGCTTTGGTGGATGGCTATTTGGAGCGCTTGGGTGAGGAGCCGGGGGGGGCGGATCCGCACGCTGGCCATGACCACGGCAAGCTATCGGAGCCGCCTCTCAGTCATCCGAGCGCCGGTGGGAGCCTGGGTCCAGGAGGCGGGCACGTGCCGATTGCCGAACGAAGGGGCCCCTATGTGGGGGCGCAGGCGTGCCTCGGCTGCCACCCCGTGCAATACGCGGACTGGAGCAAGTCGGGCCACGCGCGTGCCTACGCCACCTTGGTGGCCGAGAAGCGGAATCTGGACCTCGACTGCTGGTCTTGCCATGTGACCGGAGCTGGCCGCCCGGGTGGCCCGCAGGGGCCGGCCGATGTCCAGGGGCTCACGAACGTTCAGTGCGAGGCCTGCCACGGGCCGGGGCAAAAGCACATTCAGTCGCCGGTCGACGCGCCGATGTTCCGTCGCATGGCCGAAGAGGGCTGCAAAGGCTGCCACTCGGACGAGCAGACCATGGGGCGTTTTGTTTACGCTGATTACCTGCCAAAGGTGGATCACAAGTCCAAGTCCCCCTAGATTGGCAACCGCCAAGTGCCCATGTCGGGTCTACTCTGTGTGCCAATGGCTCCACTTCTCTCCATTGAGACTTCGTGCGATGAAACGGCCGCAGCGGTCGTGGGGGCCGACGGCTGTCTTCTGTCGGAGGTTGTACGGTCGCAGATCGAAGACCACCGACACTTTGGCGGGGTGGTCCCCGAGTTGGCCTCGCGCTGCCATGTCGAGTCCGTCGACGCCGTGGCCGAGGAGGCCCTGCAACGTGCCGGACTCCCGAGGAGCGACCTGCGCGCCGTGGCGGCGACCGCCGGTCCCGGACTGGTGGGCTGCCTCCTCGTCGGCATGTCGTACGCCCAGGGTCTGGCTCTGGGGCAAGGGCTGCCCTTTCTTGGTGTCAACCACCTGGAAGGACACCTCTTGGCCCCCTTCATCGGGACCGGCGAGCCCCCCTTCCCCTTTCTTGCGCTCGTCGCTTCCGGAGGCCACACGCTTCTTGCCTTGGCTCGGGACGTCGGTGACTACGAGCTACTGGGCGAAACCCGAGACGACGCTGCTGGCGAAGCCTTCGACAAGGGAGCGCGCTTGCTCGGACTTCCCTATCCGGGTGGTGCGATGGTCGACCGACTGGCCCAAGGGGGCGATCCGGCGGCTTTCCCTCTTCCACGCGGCATGATGGCCAAGCCGGGCTACGAGTTCTCCTTCTCCGGGCTCAAGACCGCAGTCTGGCAGGCGGTCCAGGCCCAGGGTGTGCCCGAGGGCGAGCGCATGAAGGACTTCTGCGCTTCCCTCCAAGAAGCCATCGTCGAGGTCCTGGTCAGCAAGACCAAGAAGGCTGCCAGAGCCTTTGGTGTCGAGCGTCTCGTCGTCACCGGTGGGGTCGCGGCCAATTCCCGGCTTCGGGCTGCCTTTGAAGAGGTCTGCCAGAAAGAGGGTTGGGCCTTCCACCGACCTCCCTTGGAGCACTGCACCGACAACGCGGCCATGATCGGTTATGTGGCCTGGTTGCGGCTCGGCCGCGGCCAGCGTTCTCCTCTGTCGTTGGGGGCCCAGCCCGGCCTGGCCTTCGGCCAAGAGTTGCCATGTCTGGAGGGCGCACCGTGAAGGTGACTCGCCGACGGCGGCGGGGCTGGTGGGGCTGTGTTGCGGCGCCCGCTCGGCTGAATTGGCTGCGTGCAATCCGGTCCGCAAGTGGTGCGGAGTACCTGTCCGTCGGCCTCGCCATTGGCGTTGGCGTCTGCTTTCTGCCCATCTTCTTACTCCACTTCCCTCTCGCCTGGTGGATGGCCCGCAAGACGAAGTCGAGCCTGATGGCGGCAACGGCGGGGGTTCTGCTTTCGAACCCCGTCACACTGGGCCCCATCTACACCCTCGACTACCTGGTCGGTCGCTGGATCTTTGGTGGCCGCCGCAGCCAGCAATTGGAGGCTTCAGCCTCCCTGAGCTCTCCGCTCGACATCTTTGCTCGCCTGGAATGGAGCGACTTCGG
Organism: uncultured Rickettsiales bacterium; assembly: GCA_964596025.1. Taxonomy (GTDB): domain Bacteria; phylum Myxococcota_A; class UBA796; order UBA9615; family UBA9615; genus CAZQTQ01. Next base: position 8,790 of record CAZQTQ010000105.1, on the reverse strand, counting down.
CACCCTTTTTGGCGGCGGCCTCGTCGTTGGAGTTGTCGCGGGAATCGTCACCCACTGGTTCAGTCTCCGCTGGTCCCGCATTTTCTACTCCCAACGCGAACGGTGGAGGGAGCGGCGCAAGGCTCGCAAGGAGGATCGGCTGGTGAAAGAAGAGTGGTTAGCCTCAGGAGAGACTTCTGGGGACGCTGGGGACGCTGGGGACGCTGGGGACGCTGGGGACGCTGGGGACGC